>JBPCWB010000207.1:0-8191 GCA_051009955.1 Hyphomicrobiaceae bacterium
CGGGACAATATCGACTGAGAAGCGCACGCAAAAAGGCGAAGTGGGCCGAGGGGGCAGTTTAAGTCACTGAAGGAATGCCGGCTACCCATTTGATAAGTTGTAAAACTCACGACTTGATCTGACAGTCTAGGTTGGTCGTGAGCTCGGTTGTGGTTGTCGGTTATTATTCAGCTGCGATGATCTTCTCCTTTGCAAGTGGTTGGCTGTCAATGAAGGTTTGCATCGGCGTCTTGCCATAGCACCATCGCCCCTGATGCGGCCTTGTCTCATTATAGCCCTGCATCCATTGATCCAAGTCCTCCTGCAGCTCTGCTATCGAGCGGTAGAGCTTCTTGCGAAAGGCAAAGCGGTAGAACTCGTCGAGCAGTGTCTTGTGGAAGTGCTCAACGATGCCATTATCCGGCATGATGGCATCCGCGCCTCAGTGGTCCGCTGATCTCATCACGAGATCGGCTTATGGTGAGCCCATCTGGGACACAGGGCACCGGGAGCACGTGAAGTGCCGGCAGGCCGCCGACAGACCGTGAGCTTCCTTGTCGGCGGTGGCCTTTTCAAGGGCTGCGAGCTGGCTCTCGGTCAAGATCACGCCATCCTGGGCGACCTTGGCTTCGAGCGCCTTGAGGCGCAGCTTCATGGTCTGCAGATCATGGCGCAGCCAGACGCAGCGCGCGCCGACCGGTGACAAGCTCAAGCCTTCCTTGGCCAACTCATTGGCAACCCGTTTCTGTCCCCATGCCGGTTCATCAACGGCAATAGCAACGATGCGTTCCTGGATTTCCAGTGCGATCCGGTTCTTGAGGTTCGGCCGGCGACGCGACATTTCAATCGGCGCCTGTTCGCCGCCCTTGTCGTGCAGCTCCTTGAAGCGATAGAAGCTGTCGCGCGAATAACCCATGATCTTGCAGGCCTGACTAACGTTGCCGAGTTGCTTGGCAAGCTCCAGCACGCCGAACTTGGTGCGGACGATCTTCTGGCTTTTTGGTCATGGCGTTGTCCTCGTTCGTCACATTGAATTCATGTTCCGAACCGACAACCAACGAAATCATCAAATGTCAGATTGGATCGTAGCTTTTACAGACAAGTTCGGTGATTGAAGATTTCGCCATTTTCGATGCGTGCGAAGCTACATCACTCCGGGTCGCTCTTTTCTCAGCGCTTCAGCCTAGTAGAGCACCTCATCATCTTCGCGATGACGAACGATCTTGACAACCTCGATCCGCTCACGTGGATCAAGTTTGTTGCGCCGCCATTTCTCGCGAACTCTCATCGCCTCATCGATACCTTCGCCCGGTCCGTAGTAACCATCGCTACGCAATGGAGTGTGTACACCACCTTCTCGGTGGTTCTGAGGGTGATCGTCGTCCGGAACGAAGCCAATGACGAAGTAGCTTTCAATTGTTCGATATTCGTCCGACATACTTTGATCTCCTCTTGGGCCGAACAATTCGTCGTTCGCCATATCCATGTAGCCGGCTATCCAACTCTTTTGTGTCTACCCTTGCCGCGCGCGTAGTGCGATGTCTAAGTAGTGTAGCCATATCAGAGCCCATCTACCGTGCTGCTCTTGCGGCAGTCGGATTCGGTGATCCTGGCGTTCGCCATGGACTCCAACAGAATCTTGATTTCCGACTCCTCTATCGTAGTTGTCTTTGTGGCCTAGGGTCGGGCGCCGACGCCTCCCTTAGCTTCGGCGCGCTCTCTCCAGGGTGGAGGCCGCCGCAAGCCGAAGGAAATCAGCGCAGACCGCTTTCTTGGACTGCGATAACCGCCAACGCCGCCACACCACGTCGCCCGCGGCAAACTTCCGGCATCCATCACGCTCCATGCCCGCGGCAAATCTCCGTAGCGCCCGCTGAGACGCCCCTCGTCCCATCCGCGATTTCGTCCGCTGACGCTTGTCCGACGCAGGATTGCGTCCGACTAACCTGAACAGTGAACAGTGAACAGTGAACATTGAACAGTGAACAGTAGCGGATGTGATGCATCTATTCGACTATTTGCCTGGCAGAGTCGCGGTGGGAACAAACTCATGGGCAAAGACACCGACAATCCTTTTGAACGCGCCGGTCTATTGCTCGCCAACTGCGACGACCAGCGCGCTGGGCACGGTGCCGATGCGGATGGACACGACAAGCATTTCGCTCAGATCGGCTGCAATTGTCACCGCAATGCGGTCTGCTCGATTTCGACAGCGAGAGATGCGGCCAATGCTTTGCGCTCTCCGTGTGTCCCCCTCTCTGCTATTCGGGCCGCCTGAGCAGCCTTGGCCAGAGTGTCGAACGAGTTTTCACCGGCCTCGATGTCGTCAAGCTGCAGCCGAAGACCGGCACCGTCATCGCCAAGCTCTTCCGCAATTAGTTTCCAGCGGTCGAGAATATCGGGCTCGATCTGGAACGTGTGCGGCTGATCAGTCATGATCAATCACCCATGTCAAATGTCAGGTCGTTGCGTGTGGGCAAGTTGGAACATTCTGCCCTATCGGCCATACTCTTGTCTTTGGCCAACAAGACTAGCCGCAGAGCATGGCCGTCGGCATCGTGCAGCGGCACACGGGATGCGCACTGACATGACCGTCATTCTTGAAATCCACGAAGGCGAAGAGAATGAAATCATAGCGACCGAGCTTGCCGAGTTTGTGCCAAGTGTCGGCGAAGAGATTGTCGTGAGTACGGTAAGCGGTACCGTTGGCCAGACGTTGTCTATTGATTATGTCGTTGAGCGGGTACAGTACGTGGTCAATACCGACACGTCGGTTCCATCAGACCGTGTTATGCTGTTCGTGAAGCGGGCTGGTAGCTAGATCTGTCACCGCAACGTGCATCACACGAAGAACCAGCTGATCTAATTCTCAGCCGCAAGTGATTTTATGAAAGCGATGAGATGATCGATGTTGCGTCGCGATAACGTGAATTGAGCCATTGGAAAATGAGGGTGTGCGAAAAATCTTTGAAGGCGCTCATCAGTATAGATGTCTGGGTTGTTAGCTATGTCGGCAAGCCCCGGCGCTGATACGACTGGTGTCTGATGCTTCTGCGAATAGCCGCGTACCGAATGGCATTTGACACAGTGTTCTGCGATCACGCCGCGAATGCTATTCGCATCTGCTACGACGCAATCGATCGGCGCAGTGACCAGAACAAAGGTAAGCGCGAAGACCAATTTAAACATAACCGCCCGCCAAGTGATCATGAGGATATTTGCGATCTTGACTACAGGCTTGCCTGATAGGCAATTTAGTCTGCTAGCTCCTCTCATTGCCATCCATGAGCCAGATCAATTTCCGCAGCTCTCTGGGGAGGGACCCGCCGTGGAACAATCGTTGTCACAATAGGCTGTTGCATGCCTGCCAGGGCTGGTGCTCGCTGGATCTAGAATAGCGCCAGCAGAAAGATTACGATCGCGGCGATGAACACGAGTGTTCTATGTGGCATGGTGTTATCTTAGCGAAAGCGATGGCTTCGTGCATATTCGATTGCCGAGTTGTGCCGGCGTGAAGGCATTGCCCAGAGCCTCTAATACAAATGGTCGAAAGAGTTCGTCGAAGCCGGCAAAAAAAGCGGCTTACCGGTGATGTGGCCCGCGAAGCAACTGCCGATGAGGTCAAAGAACTGCGCGCAGCCAAACCAAGGCCGAGCCCGGTTCAACTCGCAGTAGCAAGCAACTCATCAACGAATTCATCTTCGTCAGGGATGACAAAACGGTTGCTCCCAAGGAGGCGAATCTTGCCTGCTCGCTTCAGCCGATTGATTATGCGGCTGACCGTTTCAATGGTGAGTCCGAGATAGTCTGCCATATCTCGTCGGTTCATAGGAAACTCAAAAGCACCATCTGAATCCGGTTCCAAGGATTGCGTCAGGATATGTAAGAACTGCGCGACGCGTTCGATGGCAGAAAAGCGGCCCAATGTTAGGACCTGAGATTGTGTTTCCTGTAATTCACTAAGCAGTGCCCGCATAAGTAAACCCTGCAGACAAGGCGTTTCATTCATGACCCGGTCGAATTGCCGACGAGGGATAGCGAGTGCGCAAACGGGTGTGATCGCTTCGGCCGTGAATGGGCACTGCGATTGGCGAGCGTACTCAAGCATCTCTCCTCGAAAGGCGAATCTGGCGATCTGCCGGCGACCGTCGCTCAAAACCTTCGAACCGCGCACGATGCCGGATAAGACCAAATACAGGTAATCGTTGGGATCGTCATCCCAAAAGATCACGTCACCTGCTTCGAAATTCCTCACAATTCCGATATTGCGAAAGAGTGGGCACTGCTCTGTCGAGCAGCGCCTCGGCTCGCAACCTTGCGGTCGTGAGGAAGTGTCCCACAGCGCATAAACAGCGTCACGTTGTACGGAAGGACTTGAGGCTTCTTGATGCGCGAGCATGATTGGACCACTCCCTACAAAATATTTGAGCTATGTCATTTTTTCTTTTCGTGAGTGAAGCTCATATACTTGGCCGCCGTAAGTTGGGGTTCTTACGTACACGTAACAGTACTTAGGAACTTCACGGCAGCCGAAGTCGTGCGGTGTCTTGGGATTGGCCGATGGGCTTGAGACGGATCAATGACGTCATCATGATATCCGTTCGATAAATATCCATTCATAAGATCAGGGCAGAGGCCGCAGATATGCGGAACGATTTTTTCGCGCAGACCAATGATCAGCCATGGGACGGCGACATCGATGATTGGAATCGCTGGCACGATCAACTGATTATCACCGGCAGCGAGCTGCTTGAAATGGTCGATACGTTTCTGGCCTCGACGAGGGATGAAGCGAAGGTCCAATTGCTTGAGATGCACCGCGACCGCGTGGTGTCGATCATGCTTGCTGCGCGCCATATCTTGCGCGAACCGGCGGCTGGCGGAACCGGAACAAAGGCCAGTGGCAAAAGGATGCAGTGATACAACCGGCGTCAGCTCAAGGAATCGCATGTGGCGGCCGCGTCAAAAGTCGGCAGTGATCTAATTACGGACGCCATAGCCCGATCCCTTGCCCGCATAACGCGGTTGTCTCCAGGATGCAGCCAGCTATGTCGACAGCCTATCAGTGCACGACCTGCAGCAAGACAAGGGATCCGACAATGGGCCTTGGAACGGGAGATCACCCAGAACAGGCCAGGCCATGGGCCATAAGAGCTGTCCGGCGGCACCGAATAGGCACCCTCCCAGGAGGAGAAGTTCGGCCAGAGTGATTGCAGCGGCGCGGATCAAAATCCCTCCTCGGTGAACTCCGGCCTGACTATGACTCATGCTGCGAGCCTGCCTTGATTAATGTCAGTTTGGCTCGATCGGCTCACTGTTAACTTGCGAGTGGTGCAACCACAGTGTGATGATAATATAGGTATCTCCAAGAAACGGCGATTGAATGACTGTCCTGATCTCCCAGCTGTGTGTGCCTGCCGCGCCGGTCGAAATCGTGGAACGGAAGGGAGTGGGGCACCCGGATACTATTTGCGATGCGTTGGCCGAAGAGCTGTCACGCAATCTTTGCATCTACTATCGGGAGCACTTCGAAACCGTGCTGCACCACAACGTCGACAAGGTGCTCCTGCGCGGTGGTTCGGCCGAAGCCGGTTTCGGCGGCGGAGAGGTCACCGAGCCAATCGACATCTATCTTGCAGGTCGTGCGACGACAAACGTCGGTAGCGATCTAGTCCCAGTGGAGCAGATTGCCATCGAAGGAAGCCGGAACTGGCTGCGGCAGAACCTGCATGCGCTCGACGCCGAGCGTCACGTGCGGGTTCACTGCCTTGTTCGTCCGGGCTCGGTCGATCTCACCGGCGTATTCAGCCGTTCAGATGGCCGCACCACTCCACTCTCCAACGACACATCCATAGGTGTCGGGTTCGCGCCGTTTTCAAACCTTGAATCCCTGATTATGGCTGCCGAACGTCATTTGACCGACCATGACCGCACTGACGCCTCGCCGGCTCGGGGTGAGGATGTCAAGATCATGGGCGTGAGCTCGCCACGGGGCATCCAACTTACGGTTGCTGCGGCGATGATCGGCCCCAAACTGGAAGGATCCGAAGACTACGAGAGGGAACGTGCTACCGTCGCTTCGGAAGTGCTGCAGGTTGCCGCTACCTTGGGACTCGAAGGCCTAGCGGTTGACGTCAACACGGCTGATGATCCTGCGTCTGGTTCCTACTACCTCACGGTCACCGGCACGTCGGCGGAGAGCGGCGATGACGGGCAGGTCGGACGCGGGAACCGGGTCAACGGTCTAATTACTCCATACCGTCCCATGACTTTGGAAGCCGCGGCCGGCAAGAACCCGGTCAATCACGTCGGCAAGCTTTACAGCATCGTCGCACAAAGTCTGGCCCGGTTAATTGTGGAGCATATTAAGCCAGTGTCGTCTGCCGAATGCTTTCTGGTGAGCCAGATCGGCAAGGCCATCACCGAACCGGCATTCGTTGACGTCCGACTGGCGACAAGCGACGGCTACCCGGTCAGCGCGTGCGAGAGAGAGGTCCAGGAGATCGTTGCGAATGAAATGAGCCGAATACCGCAACTCGTGGACCAGTTCATCTCCGGAGCGGTCGTCGTCTACTAGCCGCCTCAGGGTCCAGCGGAGCCTGTGCAGTCGGCCATTTGCCAGATGTCTGAACCGGGACCGGGACGGTTACTCATGCGGGTTCTGACGTGTGCCCATAGAATTCGGCCAGCACTTCCAGTTGACAAATGTCGCAATTGGCGAGGACCGCTTCGGGTCAAAACCTGTCTTGAAAACTTGCAGCAATGCCCGTCCGCTTTAACCGTCCAAAACCGACATCACTCGGCGCTGGGGCGAGGACCGAGTTGGGCCATACGTGGACGGCTCCGGTTTTGGCAAGGTTTAAATGCATGTTGGCGTGACGGTCGGTGCAGCCATACGTCCGGCCTGTTGATGCGGCACATCGTGAGGCCGCTGGCCATAATGCTCTCCGCTCAATCAGGTCCCTGTCACTTACACGCGCTTGAAGACGCTATGGCCCATATGGGTTGTCCTTATTGCCGAGGCGACCGGCTTTCGCATCACATGCAGTTGCCCTTCCCAAACTCTATTGCACTGGCAAACGCCGTATAAAGAGCGATCAAGCCGCCAGAGCAATCGGCTCGCGATATTTCTCCCCGCGCACCATCATTGCCCAGACCATGCGGATGATCTTGTTTGCTAGTGCAATGGCAGCCACCTTGACCGGTCGGCGTGCCATCAATTCTGCTAACCACGGTCGATGGGTATATCCCAACTGCTTAACCCGTTTGATAACCGATAGAGCGCCAACCATCACCATCGAGCGAAGATAACGATCGCCCGCCTTGGTGACGCCACCCAATCTGTCTCGCCCGCCAGATGAGTTCTGCTTTGGCACCAAACCAATCCAGGCGGCCATCTGGCGACCAGAACGAAACGCATTCGGATCAGCAACACTGGCAACAAGGGCTGTCGCAACCCGTGGTCCAACGCCTGGTATCGCCGCAAGTCTCCGGCTCAGTTCGCTGCTTCGGTGTGCAGCCATGATCTTTGCATCAAGGATGCGAACCTGACTCTTGATCATGGTAAGCTGTTTGCCGAGTGCGATGAGGCATTCACGAGCAAGATCCGGGATGCGGTCGTCGCTTTCATCGGCGATAATCTTGAGCAGCGCTTCGACGCCATTGCGCCCAACTCCTGCTACTATACCAAACTCGGTCAGGTGCGCACGAATGGCATTGGTTGTCGCGGTACGCTGGCGCAAGAGCAGATGCCGTGTGCGATGAAGCATCAGCATGGCCTGCTGTTCGCGGCTCTTCGTTGCCGCAAATCGCATGTTTGGTCGTGTCACTGCTTCGCAAATCGCTTCCGCGTCTGTCGCATCGTTCTTCTGGCTCTTGACGTACGGTTTGACATAGCGTGGTGGGATTAAACGTACCGTGTGACCGAACTCGGTCAACTGACGAGACCAATGATGAGATGCCGAACAAGCTTCGATCCCGATGAGGCATGGCTGCAGCTTGGCAAAGAATGGAAGGACCTGGCGTCGCTTCAATTGACGGCGCACCACTATCTCCCCATCCGCATCAACTCCGTGAAGTTGAAAAACAGACTTGGCCGTATCCAGCCCAATCGTTGTAATCTCTTTCATGGTCGGCTCCTCGTTCGATGGAAACTTCAACAGCAACCATCTTGGCACCTAGATGCCGGTCGGAGGAGCCGTCCACAGCATCA
>JBPCWB010000208.1:0-16284 GCA_051009955.1 Hyphomicrobiaceae bacterium
GTGCGCACGCGTTCGAGCACGTCGCCAAAGAGATCAAGCTGTTTGTAGATCTCAGAATTCGGCGTGGTGGCGGAATACGTCTTCGACACATTCAGGATCGTCGTCGCCCCCGCGATCCCCGCCATGACCATGAAACTCCAGAACGCGAAGTCAGATTTGCGCATTATCCTTCAACCCTTCTCTGTCCTGATGCCCACCATGGGCTTGGATCGATCGGCTTTCCATTCTTCCGGAACTCTACATATAGGACCGGAGCATTAGATTTTCCGCTGCGTCGCTCGATCAATGCCATCGAGCCTACGGGCTCGGCCGCGAGCACAAACTGGCCAAGCTGCACATCGAGCCGCGAAAGATTGGCCAACAAGACATGGTAGCCACCGCCCGCATTTATAATCAAGAGCTGCCCATAGCTGCGAAAGCTGCCCGCGTAAACCACCCAGCCATCACACGGTGATGTGATCTGAGCGCCGTGTCTGGTTTTGATCACCAAACCCTTTGAATTGCCGCCTTGCGTGGTGCGTTGGCCAAATTGGATGACTTGCTCGCCAAAGGCCGGCAAGGGCAGTTTCGCCTTGGCGCGTTGGAAAGGTATCGCCGGCTGCAACCGCCCGGGATTTGCGGCACGGCCCTTGCCACGCGGGACGAGCTCAACTGCGGGGCCAAGGGTAGACGGCGAAATCGATGCAACGCGGGTACGCTTATTCTGTGCGCCGGGCGGCTGTGGCTGGGCCGGACGGGTCGGCAGGCGCGCCAGTTCCTCCTCGTACTTGCCGAGCCGGGTCTTGGTCTGAACCAGCTTGTCATTGCTGGCGATCAGGTCGGTCAGGCTCTTAACGTTCTGCGTGGCAATTTTCGCGGTCCGCTGAACGTCTGTCAGTTCCCTGTTCCGGCTTGTCAGGAGGCCACGCTTTTGCTCCTTGAGTGTGCCAAGTCTAACGCTGGTGGCCTGATAATCGGTGACTTCACGCTGAAGTTCCGCCTTTTTGCTCCGCTGCTCAGCAAGCAGCGTCAGCAAATTATTCAGTTCGGCACTGAGACGCTCGGCCTGGCCTCTGAACTCGGGAAATGCGCGGGCCAGCAGCATTGCGCTACGGACCATGCGCAGGGCATCCTTGCGCTCCGTAATGATCACCGGTGGCGGATTCCGGCCAATCCGCTGCATCGCGCCCAGCAATCGGCTGATCGATCTGTTCTTGGCCGAAAGCTTGTCGCGGCTCTTTTTCTCCAAATTGGAGAGGCGGTCGAGGTCGGCTTCGATCGTGCTTAGAGAAGCTTCGCTTTTCTTCGCCTTGGCCGCACTGTCGATGAGATCAGCATTGAGTTGTTGAAGCTCTTTTTCGAGCGAACCGATATTGCTTTCAAGGGATTGCTTGCGCTGCAATGATTCCTTGAGTTGCTTTTGACTGTCCTGCAGCTGCTGCTTGAGTTTGGCGCTGTTCTTGTTGTTGGTTTGCGCCTGCAGCGGCAATGTGCAGGCAAATAAGGCCGTTACGAGCACAAGTGTCACTTGACCAGTTCGGCCCTGACGTATTCTCGGCAGGCACAATCGGCCGATCGATGTCATATTGTCAGCAATCTGTCGAAAAGCCCGCACAAATGGAAATCGTCCTTGCGATCTACCGCGTCAGCACACCACGCGTACCGTCCATTGTATCAGCGAACAATTAAGGCTTTTCTGGTGTCGAGGACAATGAGGCAGACGAAAAAACCCTTTCAGGCAGGGCTCTTGTTCACGGCTTTTTGCTCAATCTGGCGTTATCCAGGCGCCAATTGTGCCGCTGGAGCATGTCAAGGTCAGGCGTCGCTAACCCTTCAGGTTCAGAAAGGCCGACCATGGACACAGTGATGTTTCACGCAACGACTGTCGCCGTGTTCGCGGTGTTGGTGGTGCTGATCCTCGGATTGTGGACGATGATGCGTGGCAAGAGTGCCAATCTCTCCCAGAAGTTCATGCGCTGGCGGGTTGGACTGCAATTCGTTGCGATAATCGTGATCATGGTCACGCTTTACTTCCGAGGCTGAAACGACGGTTTAAGGACATGCGGGCGATTGGCTCCAATGGACACGAAACATGGTTGTACTGAATAAAATCTACACGCGAACGGGCGATGACGGGACGACAGGCCTCGGCAACGGCGAGCGGGTCGCGAAGCAAAGCCTGCGGGTCACGGCCTATGGCACGGTCGATGAAGCCAACGCGGCAATAGGTGTTGCGTACGTGGCACTTGCCGACTCGGAGCCGGATGTCGGCGCGAAGCTGCGGCGCATACAGAATGACTTGTTCGATCTCGGAGCCGACTTGTGCGTTCCGGACCGTGGAGAGACGCTAACCTACGAACCGCTGCGCATTACGGCCGACCAAGTCACGCGTCTTGAGCAGGACATTGACGATCTCAATGCCGAATTGCAGCCACTAAAGTCATTCATTTTGCCGGGCGGTTCAGCGTCTGCGGCGGCTTTGCATGTAGCACGGACCGTGGCGCGACGGGCCGAACGCCTGGTTGTAGAACTCGCGGCAGAGCCAAATGAACCGGTCAACGCATTTGCGATCAAGTATATCAATCGACTATCCGACTTCCTTTTCGTGGCAGCCCGATTCGTCAACGACCGCGGTCAGTCCGATGTGTTATGGGTGCCGGGCGAGAACAGATAATGAAACCATCGAAGCGATGATGCGTCAGGATGATGTGTCGAAACATCGGGGCAAAGGGTCTCCGATCTTGAGAAAGATAACGAATGTTCGTACCGCTGCATGATGCCAACAAGCTCAAGAGCATCCCGTTTCAGTACGTCACGCTGCTGTTGATTGCATTGAATGTTGCGGTATTCCTGGTCCAACAGGCGTCGGGACAGCCGATCGGCGATTTCGCGAGTTTCGGCCTCGTCCCGCGGGAACTGTTGCAGGTCGGCTATTTCGGCGGCCCGGCCTACGGGCAGTTCGACAAATTGGCGGTCCCCGAAAGTTACACGCTGATTTCGTACATGTTTTTTCATGGCGACATTTTTCATCTCGTCTTCAACATGGCTTTCCTCTGGGTGTTCGGCGACAACGTCGAAGACGCAATGGGACACCTTAAGTTCCTGGTGTTCTATTTGCTTTGCGGCGTCATCGCAGGGCTGCTCCACACGCACATGTCGCCAACGTCGCCGCGGCCACTGATTGGGGCCAGTGGCGCGGTTGCCGGCGTGATTTCGGCTTACCTCATCCTGCATCCACGGGTCCGGGTCTGGGTGCTGGCATTTCGCTTTCTGCCGTTGCGGATATCAGCGTTCTGGGCCCTCGGCGCCTGGATCGTCCTTCAGTTCGTGATGGTCTACATGGCGCAGATCGGAATGCAGAATGGCCCTGTTGCGTGGTGGGCGCACATCGGGGGGCTGGTCGCTGGTGCAGTTCTCATCGTCTTCATGAGGCGGCCGGATGTGCCGTTGTTCGATCAAGGCCTGACGTCGGCGGACAAGTAGCCCCGGCGGCCTGCCAACCTGCCGTCATTGCCAACACGGGTGATTGACCGTCGATTGGTTTGACACGCAATGACCCTGTGAATACGGTCGCAAGCGACATGTGCTGGATCGACAACGCGGCAGGTGTGCAGGCGGACGCGAGGGACAATTCGTCTCGCTGCGTGAACCTTGCGTTTGTTTGGCCGCGTTGACAGGTTGGGCCGCTGAACATCTGCGCATATTCCAAATGAGCTGCTCGGGAGCATTGAATTCATGAAGATCCTCGTGCCCGTCAAGCGCGTGGTCGATTACAACGTCAAGATCCGTGTCAAATCGGATGGCTCAGGCGTCGAATTGGCAAACGTCAAAATGTCGATGAACCCGTTTGACGAGATCGCCGTCGAGGAAGCCCTGCGCCTAAGGGAAGCCGGCACGGCGAGCGAAGTCGTCGCAGTCTCGATCGGCCCCGCGAAGGCACAGGAGACGATCCGCACGGCGCTTGCGATGGGTGCGGATCGCGGCATTCTGGTTCAGGTTGACGACGGTACGACAGTTGAGCCGTTGGCTGTTGCCAAGATTCTCAAGGCCGTGACCGAAGCCGAAGGCCCTCAGCTTGTTATTCTCGGCAAGCAGGCGATCGACGATGATTGCAACCAGACCGGTCAGATGCTCGCCGCATTGCTCAATTGGTCACAGGCGACGTTCGCGTCCAAACTTGTGATCGATGGTGATGCCGCAAGCATCACGCGCGAAGTCGATGGTGGTCTCGAAACACTGCGCGTCCAGCTGCCGGCCATCGTTACAACCGACCTGCGGCTGAATGAGCCACGCTATGCGTCGTTGCCAAACATTATGAAGGCGAAGAAGAAACCGCTGGACGTTAAGATGCCGGCAGACTTCGGTGTCGATGTCACACCGCGCCTCAATGTTCTCGAAACCGTTGAGCCGCCGTCCCGCAAGGCTGGTGTCATGGTCTCCGATGTCGCCGAATTGGTGACCAAACTCCAAGATGAAGCGGGGGTGATCTGATGGCCGTTCTTCTACTCGCCGAACACACCAACGACGCCTTGAACCCGGCCACCGGCAAGGCTCTGACGGCGGCATTGGATCTGGGATCAGATGTCCACATTCTCGTCGCCGGCGCGAACTGCCGACCTGCTGCCGAGGAAGCCGCCAAGCTCTCCGGCGCGGCCAAGGTTCTGGTTGTCGATGCTGCCCATCTTGAACACCAGGTGGCCGAGGATCTTGCGGCTTTGATCGTGCCGATGATGTCGAATTATGACGCCTTGGTCGCTCCGGCGACGGCTCGCGGCAAGAATGCATTGCCGCGTATTGCAGCGATGCTTGACGTCATGCAGATCTCTGACATCACGGCCGTCAAGTCCCCCGACACGTTCGAGCGTCCGATCTATGCTGGAAACGCCATTCAGACCGTCCAGTCGATTGACGCCAAGAAAGTGATCACAATACGGACCGCAGCCTTTCAGTCTCCACCGGAGGACGGCTCGGCTGCGATCGAAGATGTTGCCGCGGTCGATTCGCCGGGTATTACATCCTTTGAAAGAGCTGAATTGGCCGATTCCGATCGACCAGAACTGGCCTCTGCCAAGATCGTCATTTCCGGTGGCCGCGGTCTGCAGTCCGGCGAAAACTTCGAGAAATATATCGAGCCAGTGGCCGATCGGCTGGGTGCGGCAGTCGGTGCCAGCCGGGCCGCGGTGGACGCCGGCTACGTTCCGAATGACTATCAGGTCGGCCAGACCGGCAAGGTCGTGGCACCGGAACTCTATATCGCTGTAGGCATCTCGGGTGCCATCCAGCACCTTGCGGGCATGAAAGATTCGAAGGTCATCGTCGCCATCAACAAGGACGGCGAAGCACCGATATTCCAAGTGGCCGACTATGGTCTCGTCGCCGACTTGTTCCAGGCCCTGCCGGAACTCGAGGCGGAACTTGCCAAGGCGGCAGGTTAGGACCCGGCGGAGGCGGACAGAATGGCAGCGGTTGACAGCGCGTCGATGGAAATAGAACCGGTTCAGGTCGGCAGAGAGATCAAATCCGTCGGCATCATTGGTGCCGGGCAAATGGGCAACGGAATCGCTCATGTCGTCGCGCTTGCCGGTTACGCCGTCGCTGTCAACGATCTTGAAGAATCGCGATTTGAGGCCGCCGTGGACACGGTTCGGCGCAACATGTCGCGCCAGGTGACACGCGGTCTTATTTCCGAGACGGATATGCAGGCCGCCATCGACCGCATTGTTTTCGCGCCGGATTACAACAGCTTCAAAGACTGCGATCTCATTCTGGAGGCGGCGACGGAAGATGAAGAGACGAAGCGCCAGATCTTCAACGCGTTGCGTCCGTACGTGAAGCCCGGAGCCATCGTCGCCTCGAACACGTCTTCGATCTCCATTACGCGACTTGCGGCCCAAACCGATCGGCCCGAGCATTTCATCGGCATGCATTTCATGAATCCGGTGCCGCTGATGCAACTCGTCGAACTCATCCGCGGCATCGCAACGGACGATCAGACCTTCCAGGTGTCGCGCAGGTTTACCGAGAGCCTCGGCAAAACGATTGCAGTCTCCGAGGACTTTCCGGCATTTATCGTCAACCGCATCCTGCTGCCCATGATCAACGAAGCCGTCTACACGCTCTACGAGGGTGTTGGCACAGTCGACGCAATCGACAAGGCTTTGAAACTCGGTGCGAACCATCCGATGGGGCCGCTCGAGCTGGCCGACTTCATCGGCCTGGATACCTGTCTGTCGGTCATGCAGGTCCTGTATGAAGGCTTGGCGGATACCAAGTACCGACCTTGCCCGCTACTTGTAAAATATGTCGAAGCCGGTTGGCTGGGCCGCAAAGCGCAGCGTGGCTTCTACGACTACCGTGGTGATACGCCGGTTCCCACACGCTGACCGCCATGCGCTGGCTGGACTGCGGCGCCGCGAGTTTCCGCCGGCGCAGAATGCAGCAAACCCATTCTATGCCGCATTGGACGGCCGAGAGCGGAGAAACTCACCGCGGTAACTTAGCGCTTCCGCAATATGCGGCCTGTCGATGGTCTCCAATCCGTCCAGATCAGCCAACGTCCGGGCGACCCGCAAGGTTTTGTGATAGCCCCGCGCCGACAACGTGAACTTGTCAGCCGCCTGGCGTAGCAGGGCCATGGCCTCGTCGTTGGGCGTCGCCAACTCTTCGAGAGCCGAGCCTGAAAGATTTGCGTTGGTTCGGGCCGGCTGGCTGCCCTCTTGATTTTGGCGCTCGCGCTGCCGAGCACGCGCACTGGCGACACGTGCGCGAACCTCAGCGCTGCCTTCTTGCGGAGGCGGAAATGACAGGTCAGCCGCCGAAACGGCCGCGAGTTCGATCGTCATGTCGATGCGATCCAGCAAGGGCCCTGAAACCCGCGCCTGATAGTCCGCGGAGCAGCGCGGACCACGCCGGCAGGTCTCACCCGGACCGACACCGCACCGGCAGGGATTCATCGCGGCAATCAGCTGGATGCGCGAGGGATAGGAAATGCGGTGGTTGGCGCGGGCAATGATCGTTTCACCGCTTTCCAGGGGCTGTCGGAGTGAATCGAGAACCGGCGGCATGAATTCGGGAAGCTCGTCGAGGAATAAGACACCGAGATGGGCCAGTGAGACTTCGCCAGGGCGCGGTTTCGAACCACCGCCGACCAATGCCGCCATGCTCGCCGAGTGATGCGGAGAACGGAAAGGTCGCTCGGTTTTGACCTTACCGCCCAGGAGTTCACCCGCCAGCGAGTGGACCATGCTGACTTCCAGCATCTCCTTGCTGTCGAGCGGCGGTAAAATCGACGGCAGGCGCTGTGCAAGCATCGACTTGCCACATCCAGGTGGGCCGATCATCAGGAGATTGTGGGCCCCTGCGGCAGCCACCTCGAGTGCGCGTTTGGCCGTTTCCTGGCCCTTGATGTCGCGCATGTCGATACCGTCGTTGCTTTCCGTTTCGAGGTTCGGCTCCGGACGGCGCAGCAATTGCGAGCCCTTAAGATGATTGACCAGAGACAGCAGGTGCGGTGGTGCAATGATGTCGGTGTCTGCGCCAGCCCACGCCGCTTCGGGGCCGCAGGCGGCCGGGCAAATCAAACCTTTGCCCAATGCTGTCGCACCCATGGCCGCCGGCAGGGCGCCCGGGACCGGCCGCAGCGCGCCGTCGAGCGCAAGTTCGCCAATTGCCGCAAAGCGATCAATGGCTTCCGGCGAAACGGCCTCCATCGCGACCATCAGCGCAAGGGCGATAGGAAGATCGAAGTGGCTGCCTTCTTTCTGCAAATCGGCAGGGGCCAGGTTGACGGTAATGCGGGTCCAGGGCAGGCCGAGGCCAACGGCGTGCAGGGCGTTGCGAACGCGTTCGCGGCTTTCCGCGACGGCTTTGTCCGGCAAGCCGACGATCGCGAAGTTGTGCTGACCGGGCGTGATCTGTACTTCAACCTGAACCGGTCGCGCCTCGATACCGATGAAGGCGAGGGTCGATATCCTGCCGTACATCTCGGGTCCTCTGACTGATACAATATATTATCAGCCAGCAGATGAAATACAATAACCGAGTGGGATTGAACCTGTGGGACACGACAGCTCAGGACTGCGCAGCTTGGCGCTCGATCGCGTCCCAGATCATCGCGGCAATGTCGTTGCCGCCGAACGCTTTGACCTGGCGAATACCAGTCGGCGACGTCACGTTGATCTCCGTCAAGTAGGGTCCAATGACATCAATGCCCGTAAACAACAGGCCGCGGGTTTTCAATTCCGGGGCTAATCTTTCGCAGATCTCCCGGTCACGGTCATTGAGATCAATTGGTTCGGCCCGTCCACCAACGTGCATGTTGGAGCGCGCTTCGTCCTCGGCGGGGACCCGATTGATGATGCCGGCCACTTCACCGTCGACCAGAATGATTCGCTTGTCGCCCTGGCGTACCTCATCGCGGTATTGCTGCACCATGAACGGCTCACGGAACGACAGCTGGAACATCTCGACAAGGGAATTGACGTTGGTATCACCCGGCTTCATGCGGAAGACGCCAGCCCCACCGTTGCCGTACAGCGGCTTGATGATGATGTCTTCGTACTGTTCGCGGAAGTTGCGAACATCGGCAAGATTGCGCGTGACCATCGTTGGCGGCATCAGGTCCTGATAGTCGAGGACAAAGACTTTTTCAGGCGCGTTGCGCACGTGCGCGGGATCATTGACGACAAGTGTATCTGGATGAATGCGCTCGAGCAGGTGCGTCGTCGTGATGTAGCCCATATCGAATGGCGGGTCCTGCCGCAATAAGACCACGTCCAGATCAGCCAACTCCTCGGTGCGGCCATCGCTCAACTCGAAGTGATTTCCCGGTTCGTCGCGCACCTTCAGCGTGTAGCCATGCGCGATGAGGCGCATACCGTCGAGCGTCAGATCGGGTGGCGTATAATAGAAAATGTCGTGGCCCCGGGCCTGACACTCCAACAGAATGGCAAGCGTGGAATCACCGGGAACATCAATGATCTCGATAGGGTCCATCTGACAGGCGACTTTGAGCGGCATTTGTGATCCCCGGAGTATCAGCCTGCGACCAAGAACGAAGGGCCGGCCGCAGCAGGTCTAAATGGGCTGCAGGACATTGGACACATGACGTGGCAGCGACCCTCTTGCAACAAATATGCAGTCTAACCCAATTTCATGATCGCGATACCGCGCGTGCTGCCACGTCCAATGCTCGGCGGCACGCCGAATTCGGTCCGCCTGACGTTGCGATACGGCGCGCTCCGCGCTGGCCATTGTCGACCGCCGCTTGACCTCAACGAACGCAAGCCGCTGCCGCCGCACCCCAATAAGATCAATCTCACCGAAAGGCGTCTGGGCGCGGCGCGCCAGGATCCGGTAGCCCTTGGCGACCATCAGGGCCGCCGCCAGCCACTCAGCGGAACGTCCGCGTCGCTCATTCGCCCGTCGGGTCCGGGTCGGCTGGGCCCGCCGCTGACGAGTCCGCGGTTCGCAACGGCGGGGTGTCGGGCGATGATGCGTCATCCGTCGTCCCGTTTGAGTGAAAGTCCGATTTCGTAGACCCGTGCGCGCGGGACGCCGAGTGCGTCAGCGACGGTCTTGGCAGCCCGTGATGGCGGCAAGTCAACCAGCGCCAGCCGAAGGCGGTCCTCAATGACATCGTCGTCGATGTCATCGCTGCTTTTCGCGTCGGGCGGCGCGACAAGGATTGTGACCTCACCGCGCACCGGCGTGCTGGCGGACCACTCCGCCAGCTCCGGCAACGGTCCGCGCTTCAACTCCTCGAAGCGCTTGGTCAACTCCCTGGCGATGACAGCAGACCTTTGAGGGAAGGCTGAGACCATGTCTGAAAGGGTAGCGCTAAGGCGATGAGGCGACTCAAAAAAAACGAGTGTGGCGTCGATTTCAACGAGCTCAGACAGCTGTTTTCGCCGGGCGCCCTGTTTTTGCGCCAGGAAACCTGAAAACAGAAACCGATCGGTCGCGAGCCCGGCCGCCGAGATCGCGGCAATGATTGCCGATGCTCCCGGGATCGGGACGACGTCGTGACCGGCTTCGATGACCGCTCGAACCAACTTGAAGCCGGGATCCGAACTGGCCGGCGTTCCAGCGTCTGAAATCAGAGCGATCCGTTGATTTTTCGCGAGCGCATCAAGGATATCTGGGCGTATCACGTCTGCGTTATGCTCATGATACGTAAAAAGCTTGCGGCCGATATCAAAGCGCGCCAACAATCGCTGGCTGATTCGGGTATCTTCGCAATACACCCGATCCGCCTGCATCAGAACAACCAGTGATCGCAGCGTGACATCGCCCAGATTACCGATGGGGGTTGCGACGATGTAAAGGGCGGATGGGAGTGCACTCGCGAGCGCGCTGTCGAGCTCGCGCGAAATAGCCGATTTCAGGCGCTCTGCGTTGATTGCGGGCAGCTGCTCTGTCGGTTGAGGCATGGGCGCGATGGTCTCCGGCCGCGGCGGCTTCGAGGTACGGCATTTCTGCCCCACTCTTGATGTTTTGTGGAATTATCCAACCTTGGGGGTGGTGTCAGCAAGGCGAATATGACTGTTCAGATCAAAACGATCTGTTATGGCTAGGTTTTCCCAGTTCTCGCATATGGCTTTGGCTGAAGCATTGTTTGACCAGCATCTGAGGATTTGATGCGAGCGACGATGGAACATATGGGCCGGCCTGCTGGCGCCTCGGCCGCGATCCTGGGCTTGGTGACCGCGGCCGGCCTCGCACTGTCGGGCTGCGCTGTCGGATCCGGATCTGCGACGTCTCAGCTCACAACAGCTGCCTCCTCGGCACAATCGAACGCGTCCAGGCGGCCCGCAGTCAGTGCCAAAGTCGCATTGTTACTGCCGCTATCGGCAAAAGGACAGCACGCGGTCATTGCCAAGGGCATGAAGCAGGCGGCAGAGCTGGCATTGTTCGAGAACAACAATCCGGGTTTCAACCTGATCGTCAAGGATACCAAGGGGACGTCGGAAGGCGCCGCCGCGGCGGCAACGTCGGCAGCCGCCAGCGGTGCCGAGTTGATATTGGGTCCGTTATTTGCGAACTCGGTCACGTCTGTTTCCCGTGTCGCGCGTCAGGCGCGTATACCGGTCGTCGCGTTTTCGAATGATCAGCGGGTTGCCGGCAGCGGGACTTATCTGCTGAGTTTTCAGGTTAGCGAGGAAGTTGAACGCGTTGTCGGGTTTGCCGCCAGCAGAGGCCGGCGACAGTTCGCGGCACTCATTCCCGACACGGCCTACGGCAACATCGTCGAGCGCGCATTCCGTGCATCTGTCGAGCGCAACGGCGGCATTGTCATCGTGATGGCCCGCTATCCGTCCGGTCCGGGCGGCGCGTTGGCGCCGGCGCGCAAGCTCGTGGACGATATAAATACGGCCGAGGAGACGGGAGCAGCCATTGATGCCCTGTTCCTGCCCGGCGGCATCGAATTGCTGACAAGCGTCGGCCCGACATTGGCGCACGCGCAGCTTGATTTGACGCGCATCCGACTTCTCGGAACCGGCGGTTGGGACCATCCCAGCATTGGCAGGGAGCGAAACTTGATCGGAAGTTGGTATCCCGCGCCTGATCCGCGAAACTGGCGGGCGTTCTCGGAAAAGTTTTCCAACACGTTCGGCTCGGCACCGCCACGTATAGCGAGTTTGGCGCACAATGCCGTGACGATTGCCATTCGCTTGGCGACGTCTCACCCACGGGGGCAGAGGTACACGCCGGCCAATCTCAGACGGCCCAACGGTTTCATCGGTGTTGACGGCGCCGTGCGCTTCACACAGCAAGGCCTGGCGGAACGTGGTCTTGCCGTTCTCGAGGTCCAGAAGTACGGCAGTCAAGTCGTTTCGCCAGCCGCCGAAACATTCAACGTGACTGCGCAAAAACCTTCGTCGTCGGGTTTTTTCCGTTTCAACTAGGCGCCTCCCCGCATCGCGCTTGCGCAATGAATTGCCGATAACCGTCGCAATTCGGCTGCATGTGGCCTCAAGCTTTGCTAAATATTTCAGGGTTTCCGCAGTCGTGGGGGATGGCCATGTTAGATGCACGGCTTTTAGCAGTACTCGTCGTATCCAGCTTGCTCTGCGCAGCGGGAGCCGCCCATGCCGAAAAGCGGTTTGCTTTACTGGTGGGCAACAGCACGTACCAGCACTCGGGCGAACTCGAGAATCCCAAGAACGATGCTCAGCTTATTGCGTCAGCTCTGCGCCGTGCAAACTTCGAGATCACCCTGGAAACCGACGCAGACTTGCAGTCCATGAAGACGGCATTCCGGCGCTTCGCCGCCAAGCTCAAGGCCGCCGGCAAGGATAGTGTCGGCTTCTTCTATTACGCCGGCCATGGGACACAGGTGAACGGCATCAACTATCTCCTGCCGGTCGATGCCAACATTGAAAACGAGTCGCAGGTCGATTCGGAAGCGGTCTCTGCCAGTGGACTGATGGCGCAGCTTGAGGGCGCCGGCAACAAGATGAACCTGGTGATCCTCGATTCGTGCCGCAATAACCCATTCAAGCGCGGATATCGCGCGCAGGTACGCGGCTTGGCACCCATGCATGCACCGCCGAGTACATTGATCGGATACTCAACCCAGCCTGGCAACGTCGCCTACGATGGTGTCAACGGATATAGCCCCTACGCCATTGCTCTGCACCGGGCGATCCGCATCCCTGGACAAACGATTGAAAAGGCATTCAAGCAAGCGCGCTCGGAAGTCAACGAAGTGACCGGGGGCAAGCAGATTCCCTGGGAGGAATCGTCCCTTTTCGTCGACTTCTATTTTTTCGACAAGGCGCCCGATACGCCGATCGTTCCCAATGAATGGGATGCCAAGGCGTTCAAAAACGAAGCGACCCTGTGGAAGGACATTCGCCAAAGCCGCGATCCGGGCTCGTTCAGGAGTTACTTGAAAAAACACCCAAAGGGCACCTTCACACTGCTGGCGACCGAGCGGCTTGAGAAGTTACAGGAGTTAGCCGCTGCCAAACCCCAGGCCCCGGCAAAGACAGCCCAAAAGGGCGTCTACTTCCTCGACGACTTCGATGGCGATGACCTCGGCAAACACTGGGACGTCATGAATCCCGATCCGGATGCTTACATTGTCGAGGGTGGCAAACTGACAGTGCTGCTGAGCGACGTGCAGAAGCCGACTCTCGATACGATCCCGAATGTTTTCCGTTTGCTCAAGCCAATACCCAAAGGCGATTGGACGTTGACCACGAAACTGGAGTTTGCGCCTCAAACAATGTCGGAGTGGATGCGCATTGGCGTCATGAAGCGGGATGGCAAAGGCCTGATGTCGTCTCTCCAGCTCTACACCTCAAACTATGGTCGCGATACGCGCGCTTATTTGCGCGGTGACAAATACACCCGCAAGAATTCCGAATTCTCGCAAGAGATGCTCAAGCTCTGGGTAGATGATGCCCGCAATATCTCAGGTCGGACGAAGGGGTTTTCCGAGATTGTCCAGGCGATCTATCTGCGGCTTGAAAAACGTGGCAGGCGTTACACGAGCTATATCAAGTTCGATCCCGGAAATCTGAAGGACCCCAAAAAGGCCGTTGCCAAGGACTGGGTCGCTCTTCCAAAGCTGACGTCGTTGCGCGTGCCGGGTGACCGCTTCACGATGCTCTTCCGATCGACGCGCACCGACAAGCGCTTGCCGGCCAATACCGAAGGTCTGGTCAACGTCGATTGGGTGAAGATTGAAGTGCCGCAGTAAGCACGCCTGCAGCGGTGACCGGTAGCTGTCGCGGTCAGACCAATTGACGCTTGCCCGGCGTGCGCCGGGACGGCACGGTTGTGAATCACTAGAGTCCGTCCACCTGAGGCGGAGCCGCGCCGCCTGCAAGAACTTCATCCCAAGACGCCGTCCGGCCGACAACCTTCATGTTTCAGGTCATCACTATCATTGCGCCGATCTTTGCTTTGATTGCCATTGGCTTTCTTGCAGGCCGGTTGGCGTGGGTTGGGCCGGAAACAACAAAGGGGCTGGCGAGCTTCACTTTCACGCTTGCAATACCGGCTCTGCTGTTCCGCGCCATGGTCGTTGCGGACCTGCCGGGAGCCGAACTACATCGGATCGCCGGCGCTTATTTCGGTAGCGCGTTTGCCGTCTGGTTGGTCGCCGCCCTACTCACCTCACTCATACTTCGCCGTCCCGCGGCCGATGGTGTTCCTATTGCCATGAGCGCCGGCTTTGCGAATGTCGTCATGATCGGTTTGCCGATCTCTCTGATCGCCTTCGGCAGTGATGCGACTGCTCCCGGAGCTGTCATCGTGTCGCTTCATTCCATCGTGCTCTGGATCACTGCGGCTTTGCACATGGCATGGGTGAACCGGTCGGGTGCGGCCTCGATTGCGAGCACGGCTGGCGAGTTGTTTCGTGAGATCGCGCGAAATGTGATCATTCTGGCGGTGGTGGCTGGTACGGCCTGGCGTTTCACCGGGCTCGGTCTGCACCCTGTCCCGGACCAGATCGTCGGCATGTTAGGTCAGGCGGCCATTCCCTGCGCACTGGTTTCTCTGGGGTTGAGTCTTGTCGGGTTCGAGATCAAGGGACAGGCTCCGACCCTCGGAATGATTTTAATTCTCAAAATGCTGGCAATGCCGGCGATCGCCTGGATGCTGGCGCGCGAGGTGTTCGACCTGCCGGCCCTGGAGACAAGTGTGGTGGTGCTGTTTGCAGCGATGCCGACCGGGGCCAACGCCTATCTCTTTGCGGTTCAACACGGGCGCGCCATGAATTCGGCATCGGGCGCGGTGGCATTGGGCACGGCAATATCAGCCGTCTCGGCTACGCTCGTGGTTTACGCCCTGCAATAGGTTATGGGTCGCGCAAATCGGGTTGGCGATCAGGCGGCCAGGCGATCAATCGCTGATGGCGGTGTGTTCGCCAGTTTGGATTCACCAAGACGTCTGGCCTGCATGTGCGATTGAACCGCAAATTGCGGCATCACGGTTCCCAGTTCATCCAGAAGCTGCGTCCAGGCATATTCGGCCGCGTCCAGTTTGACGTGGGCTTTGCAATGGTCGTCAACTAACTGCTGACGCTGTTCGATCGCTTGCCCGACAATCTCGGTCATGGCATTGAACTGGACGCCAACCGGAATGCGCTGCGCTTCAATGCGCGGTGCGGTCTTCGGCTTATCGAGTGTCCGCTTGAGCAGTCGCTGCGTGTCGCCAAAGCGCCAACGAGCCGCCAACACGGCATAAGCCGTGCTCATTGTCGAGCCGAGTTGCTCCATCGTGCCTTGCAGGCCCTGCACAGCCAATCCTATGGCATCGATCGTCACCACGCTCTCGTCCCTCGCTCCGTCCAAAAGGACGCTGACGACTCAATATTGACACAATTCTAATCGGTTTTGTAAATTTTACCATAGAATATTATGACCTTAGGTATATATAGTTTATTGCGGGACAGTTAATATTTGTATCAAAACCCTATTCAGAACGATTTGGGCACGAGGTCGTAAATTCGTAAATACAACTTTGATTATATCTCTCGGTTTTATAAATTCATTTGTTGATACAAGATTGTTAACCAAATCAAGGTTCGCGGCCCCGGCTCGAAATTGGCAAAACTAGCCGTCTACCCCCCCCGGCAGAGATCCTGCAAAGCAGCAGCGTTAATGTCCGCTCTGATAATATCCATCTTGCATTTCTAAGCGCTTTGGTAGGGAGCCAAGTGGGGTTCGAGGTCTTTGACAATGGCCGCGGCGGACACGCCAGTCTCGCGGAGCGCCCGCAAAGAGGTATCATTCGAACGTTTTGAAAGCTTGCGCCCGCCGACATCGGTCATCAGCGGGTGGTGATGATAGAGCGGTTCCGGCAACTCCAGCAGAATCTGCAACACGCGATGAATTTCGGTGGCGGCTTCGAGGTCCTTACCCCGCACGACGTGCGTGACGCCCTGATCCGCATCATCAATGACGCAGGCCAGGTGATAGCTGGTACCGGTGTCCTTGCGCGCAATCACGACATCGCCCCAGCGGGCGGGATCGAGCGTTCGGCGGGTTCTTCGGCCATTTTCGTCGAACATCGCCATAGTGAGCGCCGCCCCAGCCAGTTTTCGATGCACTGCTTCGAGCGCCTTGCCCATATTCAGGCGAAGAGCGTACGGCTCGCCGTCGGCCATGCGTTGGGCAACGACAGTTGCCGGCAGCTGCTTGTGCAATCCTGGATAGAGCGGCGCGCCATCGGGATCGCGGCCGCCGCCACGACGGGCATTGGCCTCGGCGATCTCCGAGCGTGTCGCGAAGCACGGATAAAGCAAACCGGCATGATGGAGCCGATCGCAGTAACTGGAATAATTCGAGA
>JBPCWB010000209.1:0-3914 GCA_051009955.1 Hyphomicrobiaceae bacterium
CTACGCACCGTCAGTTTCTACATCGTTTCCGTCGGCTGGTTCGCGATCGCGATGCTCGTGACGACGTTGCACTTCTGGCAAGTGATCGTCATGACGTCCCAGGGTGTTGCCGCGGAAACGGCGGCCCAGGTGTTCACCATTTCTGCCGTCGCCATGGCCTGCGCCATGCCCATTGTCGGGCGCGGCTTCGATCGATTCCGGACTCGCTATGTGTTTGCCACGGGCCTGAGCATCACCGGCCTCTCTCTCATCGCCGTAACACTGACGAGCGACGCGACATCGGCGGCGCTCTACGCGATACTGTTCGGAGTCAACAACGCGTTTTCCATGACCATGTTCGGCTATCTCTGGCCGCGATACTTCGGCCGACGACATCTCGGCAGCATTCAGGGAACCGGCCAGATGATCGGGGTCGTCGGGGCGTCCCTCGGACCGTTTCCCGTTGGCTGGGCCATCGACGCGGTGGGTGATGCCACCTGGACCTTGCGTCTCCTGGCACTTCTGCCAATCGCCTCAGCGATCGTGGCGGTTGCTTTTCTGCGGGCCCCGGCCAACCTCACTGAAAGTCAGCACCTGGAGTAACATCCACGCCACCCTGGCACCAAATCGGCAAAAAAGGCCTGTCCCGAGCACAAGTACGGTCACGAATCAGCTATGGCTTGTGTACGCAACGTCGGGGGCCGCCATGATTTTTCGCAAAGAGACCATCACGACCGCTCTCGCCGTCATTGCCGCCTCCGCCCTGTTCAGCTTGGCGCTCCATGCCGGCGACACGAGCGCCGCGAGGCACCAAGCAAAATCTTACGCCCTAGCCGTGACGTCTGGCCCGGGCCTTGTTCTCTACCATCGCAATGCCACGCCGCAGCGTGGGTCGCGTGGCGATAGAGTTCTCGTGTGCAATGGCATCCTCGACATGGGCATTGCCATGATTGGCACAACCTGCATGACACGGTCTGAGCAAATTGCTGTGTTCAGCCCCAATCTTTAGTTGCAGTTGACGTTCTGAGCCGCTCAAATCCCAACGCCAGTCGATAATTTCTGCTTGAGAGTCGCCGTTCCACTGTTTTTGAACCCTGATAGATTTGCGCGACGGCGACATCCGTTATTTTCGAGGAGCTTGTCCAATGACCAATGCGAGAACAGTGATAATTGCTGCCTCGGCAATGCCCTTCGTCGCACTGGCTGGCCCGATTGACGGCTTCAATGTTGGCGCCCACGCAGCCAACCTCGGCAGCCTCGGCGGCGCCTGGAGCGGCGGCGGCAAGCTGCGATTGGCTGGCGGCAAATCTGAACGCCTGCGCTGTCGTGCCTATTACAATCCCAAGAACGGCGGCAAGAACCTCGGCATGGCGATCCGCTGTGCCTCAACGAGTTACAAGATTGAGCTGCGCTCGCGCCTTCAGGTTCGTGGATCACGGGTGTCCGGTTCTTGGGAAGAACGCAATTTCAACGCCACCGGCACCGTGAGAGGTTCATCGCGACCCGGTCGGCTGGCACTTTCGACATCTGGCGGCGTCAACGCAAGGCTGTTTATCTCCTATGGAGCGAGACGGCAAAACGTGCGCATCACGGGTGACATTGGCATCTTTAAAGGGATCACCTTGGTCCTCAGAAAATAGACCTGAGTCGGACTTGGCTGTCTTGAGATGTAGTACGCGATGCGTGTTACACCTGCGCAGCACGCCGCAAGAGCGCCAAGCCGATCTTCTGCTGATGCCGACTGAGCAGATTCCAGCGCTGATAGACAACAGGCGATCCGGCTTCCACGTCGTCGATAAGACGATAGTGCTCAACCATCGATCGTCGAAACTCAAGCTCACCTTCATGCTCACCCAGCAACTCGATCAGGCCGCAGGCCACGGTTGCAGCGTAGCTGACATAGACAGGCACGTCATAGGCAACAGGAGCCCGCGACTCGAACGTGATTGCGCGAGACCAGCTGGAGCCGGTCCGTACCTGGGGATACGAGAAGTAGTAGGCCTTCTCGCGCTGCTCGAAATACGGCAACGAGTCGTCCGAGATGCTGAGCATCGCTCCCGTCACCGCATCACTGTCTGCTCCCGTGAAGACGACGGCGTGCGGGTTCAACGATAGGTCGTCGCGGTGAACAGCCGGCCCCCACACACGCTTGAAGCCGGGCAGCACGGCGATGGCTCGGTCCTCGATCGTGACGTGCTCTCGATCAATCGTCGCATCGCAAAGCAGCGAGCCGTAGGCGAATATCTTGATCACAGTCTCACCGGATATCGTTCAACGAGCACACGATTGGGCAATTCGGCCGCGCAACGACGACGGGATGCGTGCCGGCCTGCGCCAATTTCGACACAGGCGCCCGATCTCACCGGGATCGCGCTCGGCTCCCGGGAAACAGTAGAGCCCTCGACCGTTGCTGCGACCCGAAAACCGCATGCCCTTGGACTGATCATCGCCATGACCGAGTTGCGCAGCAAGATAATTCAATGCGTGCAGTCGCACCTGCGCTGCTCGTGGCGGCAGCGGCTCCGGTCGCCAATGGGTCTGGCCGACCGGCGTGACCTCGACAGCACGTACCCTCAGCCGGCCATTCGGCTGCCGCAGAAGATAGAGTTTGCCGAGCAGTCCGAAGTCCTTACAGACGCCCTTACCGGACATGTTGGCCGTCCCATGATGCAGAAAGTTGCCCAGGCCGTAGAAGATCACTGAATGTCCGGCAATCTCGACCGCGCGCGGCACGTGAGCGTGATGGCCGATGATCAAATCGATCCCTGCGCCGAGGGCTGCTTGCCGTCGCCATTCCCGTATCTGGCGCTGATCGGTGCGTACGCGCCCTTCGAGGCCGTAGTGGATCGACAATATCCGATAGCTGCTGGGCGTGGCCGCCAGCCGACGCACCGACAATGCGAAATCATCATCAAACCGATAGGCAATCTGCCCGGCCTTGTTCTTGCCGGCTCGGTGACGCGCGAGATTGTTGGTTACGATGCCAATCGCTGAGAAGGCCACGTCGGCCCCCTTGACCTGCAAGACATGCGGCCGGCTGGCCTGTTCGCGATTAAGGCCGATGCCGGCGGCGGCCAGCAGACCGTGACGACGCATGCCGTCCATGTATCTGAGCGTGTCGCGCAACCCGGCCGCGCCGTAATCCATGGAGTGGTTATTGGCGAGTGACATCACATTGAAGCCAACGTCTACGAGATGCCGAATTCCATTGGGATGAGTTCGAAAGTTGAACGGCCCCCGCTGCCCCTTGAGATCCCTTGTCAGTCGATTGCTGGCCGTCACCACGGTCTCGACATTTAGAAAGTTGAGATCGCCGTTGATGATTGCCGCAATCCGCTCCGTGGTCTGTCGCCAGGACTGAAATCGCCCGTGCCGGGTCACTCCGCGGTGATGAACGGTTGCATGATTAGGGCTGTAGCCCGTGTCGCCGGCAACCATGATCGTAACGATTTGCCCGACCGGCCGCGGTGACGGTGGCGTAACCGATTGCGCGCTGGCAACCGACGCTTGCCAGTTTATGGTGATCGCAGCCAAGACGGAAAACAAACCGGGCCTAGTCATTCGTTCGCACACCCTGCATGGAGCATTCTCAACTGGATTCGGGTTACTGCACGAAACTGGCCAAAGCGGGTCACCAAATCATGTCACGAAACGAAAAACTTGTTGGGAGGCCGAGGTAGGCCCAGGTGATCGCGCAGTGTGCGACCACTATAGTCTTTGCGGTAAATCCCACGCCGTTGCAGCTCTGGCACAACCTGGTCAACAAAATCGTCCAGCCCTTCGGGCAAGTACGGGAACATCACGTTGAAGCCGTCACAGCCGCGCTCCGTCAGCCACAGCTCCATCTCATCGGCAATCGACTGAGGTGTCCCGACCAAGGCGAGCCCGGCATAGCCACCGAAGCGCTGAGCCAGCTGACGTACCGTCAAACCCTC
>JBPCWB010000210.1:0-3663 GCA_051009955.1 Hyphomicrobiaceae bacterium
GGCGTTGCAATTGCGCCGGTCTATACTCCGCCGGAGCATCGCTGCCGCGGTTATGCGGGAGCAGTCACAGCTGCAATTGTCGAGGAGATCCTGGAGCGGGATTACCGTTGCGCTTACCTTTTTACGGACGACAGCAACCCGGCTTCAAACCGCTGCTATGCCAAGATCGGCTTCCGACCCTACTGCAAAGCGAACATGTACCGGCGATAGTCCACATCACTTCGAACCTTTCGTTGCCCGCAAGGCGATGCCGTGGCGGATCAGACTGTTGCAATACGATCGGCCGCTTGCGGATATCCTCGCAGTGAGACTTCACGCATCAGGGCAACTCAGCCCAACGCGCCCGCACCGGCGACGGAAGGTTTCGCGCATTCTGCACCGTCGGTGGTTCGCCGCACAAATCCACGCGTCTCAGGATAGCCAAAATCAATCGTCAATTTGCCAGGCAGAGTGGTTCTCGTGTCGAGGACGAAGCGCACGATCCGGGACTTTGATTGCGCTTGCAGCTCTTCACACGGCCTTGCAAGTCAGGCCGGTGGGTTCGCTCGATGAGCCGGGCTGCTTGTCTCCGATCCAACCATCGCTGGATGGGTATGCGGACACATGGTCAGATCAGATGACAGGCATGGAATTGGTGCAGGCGTCATCGCATTAGTGGCGATCGTCTTTATGGTCCAATCCGGCTTTGCGGCGCCCAAGTCCACGCTTACCGGAACCCAGCTCAGTCGGCTCGCCAAAGGTGACGTGCTGATTGATGTGGTTGCCGCTGGCGGCACATCCGGGCGAATTTGGGCAGCTATCGAAATCGCCGCATCACCGCACCAGCTGTGGAAGCTCATGCTTGACTGCCGCCGGACCCGCCGCATTATTCAGGGATTGGAGAGTTGCCGCATACTTGATCAAGGCACCAATCGGAAGTGGGACGTTCGGGAGCACAAAGTCCGATGGCTTTGGTTCCTGCCAATCACTCGGACGGTGTTCCGGTCTGACTATGTCCCACACCGCAAGATCAGATTTCGGCGAGCCGGGGGCGATCTGCGCTCGTTGGAGGGCGAGTGGACATTGCAAGCGCTGCGAGGCGGGCAGAAAACAAGACTCACTTATCGCGCTCGGGTCGATCCCGGCCTGCCGCTGCCCGGTGTACTTGTTCGAACGGCAATCTCAAGAGATGTTGCCACGACATTGCGGGCTTTGCGGCGCGAAGCCACGCGCCGCAGCTCGCTGCGATGATGCGATTGCCGTGCCGGGCTATGGCCACAACTGGGTGACGATGTCTGAGAATGGCGCCGCATCGTGGCGTTTGTCGAGAGCAGCCATGCACCGCAGGTGGTCTGCCTCTTCGTTTGCCTCATCGACATCGACCGCGATAACGACCAGTGCCACTGGTTTGTCACTCATTCTCCTGTGAGCTAAAGAACCGAACCGCTCCCAAATGCCGGCGGGCACCTCTAGTTCGACTTCGAAGTCGTCTGTCACGCTTGTTTCTGAGGAGAGCTCCTCGGACCGCCCGCGCGCTCATTCTGACATTGCGGCGTTCTTCGGTTGTGGAATGCCAGACACCGATGATGCAATATTGATGCGCAAATTGTAGACAATACCGTTGGTCACGTTCGTGCCCCTTCGTGGATGCCGCAGCCGCCACCAAAAGAACCGCAGTTTTGAAAGTCTGAACTCGACGAAACGGCCCGGTCGGGAAATCTCGCCGGGAGATTGGATAAGGGCAAACGATCATGATCACGGGCAAGGATCTTATTGATCTGGGATATGAGCCGGGCGCCTGGTTCAAGGATGCGTTGGCGCACATCAATCAGCACGAGCTCACCGGTGATGACTTGCGCGCGTTTCTGGAGTCCCGTGCGCCGCCGCCGAAGCTTGCGTTGCAAGCCGGCGCGCCGATCCATCGCAACATCCGGGCCGAGACAGAGCTAGAGCAGGACAACGTCACCAAAGTTTTCGAGACGATGGAGGCGCTTGTCACGGTCCCGACGATCACGGCTGGCGCAATTATGCCCGATGCATGCCCTGCGGGGGCCGTCGGAACCATTCCGGTCGGTGGGGTTGCAGTCGCCAAGGGAGCAATTCATCCAGGGATGCACAGCGCCGACATTTGCTGCTCGGTGATGGCAACGGAGTTTCCCGAAGCGAGCCCAAAAGCTGTGCTGGATGCCGTGCACAAGGCGACGCATTTCGGCCCCGGTGGTCGTCCGAATGGGCAACGCTATACGATGTCACCGCGATTGCTGGATCAGTTTCGCGAAAATCGCTACTTGTCCGACAATCGGATTCTGCAATCGGCGCAGGAACACCTCGGCACGCAGGGCGATGGCAATCATTTCGCATTTGTCGGGATTTCCGAGACGAGCGGGCGCACGGTCCTGGTCACACATCACGGATCGCGTGCCCCAGGTGCGGGGTTGTACAAGCTGGGCATGCGCGACGCTGAGAAGTATCGCCGCAAACTCTGCCCGGAGGCACACAAGGCCAACGCGTGGTTGCCCTTCGACACGGCAGAGGGCGCAGCCTATTGGGAGGCCTTGCAGATCATCCGGATGTGGACCAAGGCGAACCACAATTGCCTTCACGCGGCAGCCGGAGAAATTGCCAAGACCAAGTCGGGGCACCGGTTCTGGAATGAGCACAATTTTGTCTTCCGGGACGGGGACGACTTCTATCATGCCAAGGGCGCGACGCCGGTTGACTCAAGCTTTCTACCGGATACCGACGGCATCCAAATCATCCCGCTCAATATGGCGGAGCCGGTGTTGCTGGTGCGGGGCAACCGCACGTCGACGAACTTGGGCTTTGCCCCTCACGGGGCTGGCCGGAATTATAGCCGAAGCGCACACAAGCGTTCCAACGAGGCGCGCTCCGAACATGACATCTTCGCAGAAGAGACGGCCGGGCTGGATGTGAGATTCTTTCACAACAACATCGATATTTCGGAGCTACCGTCCGCCTACAAGAATGCATCAAGCGTGCGCAAGCAAATCGGTGAGTTCGGCTTGTGCGATGTCGTTGACCAGATCATGCCATTTGGTTGCATCATGGCCGGCGATTGGGAACGCGATGCGCCCTGGCGAAAACGCAGATGAAGAAATGGCCCGAGGGGTTTTGGGTGCGTGCATGGGTGCAGCGAACCAAGTCGAGCACCAATCTGTTGAAATTATCTGTTTTTTGGTCGGAGCGGGGAGATTTGAACTCCCGACCCCTTGCTCCCGAAGCAATTTGAGTCTCTATAAAATCCCCATTTTTCTGTGGTTTTCCACTGTTTTCAGCCCATAAAAATCATCACAAAACATGCTGTTTCTTGGGCGAAACGTGGGCTGGCTTGTTCTGAGCGCGCGCGGCGTTCTTTTGATAATCGCTGCGATGATGGCCGTAGACCTCGCGAACCATCGCCTCGCTCATACCGACAAAACCTGCCACCTCCCAGGTTGGAACACCTGCCTGCAAGAGCCAGGTCACACAGGTGTGACGCAAGGTGTGCGGCTTGGCCGGTCCTTTGGTTGGGTCAAGCTGCGCGAACTTGCAGATCTCCGGCCAGGAACGGCGTAGCTTCTGGATATGCTTGCCATGATAGTGAACGACGTGGGCGATATTGTCTTTCAGATCCATGCGGTGCCAACGGCGAAGATGCGGCAGCAACTTGTCGTGTATCCGCAC
>JBPCWB010000211.1:0-9217 GCA_051009955.1 Hyphomicrobiaceae bacterium
GCGCACGCGTGGTCGACAACTACGAGCGCAAGGGTCATCGCTTCGTCGATCTCGATTGTCTCGTCATCGCGAACGAAAACAGGCCTGTCGCTCACGTTCTGCACACGGCCATCTATCGTTTGCGCCATCTCGCGGAGTAACGGTTCGCCCACGTCGGTCATCGCCACGTGGGAAATCACATTGGTGTTCGGCGAATGTGCGCATTGCCCCTACCATGCAGCGGCGCAAACAAATCTGCCGGACGTCCTCATGCCTGCGAATGTCATCGTCCTTGCATCCGGAAGCCAAGCTCCAGCGGACAGCTGCCAAGTAACGAATTCAGGGTAGGCGAGCAAGATGGCGGTGGACAGTGATTGCGATTACCTCATTGTCGGAGCCGGTTCGGCAGGGTGTGTTCTGGCCGACCGCCTGAGCCGCGATGGTGCACGGGTCATACTGCTGGAAGCCGGTCCATCGGATTGGCATCCGATGATCCATATTCCGGCCGGTGTTCTCAATCTACTCAACAACCCGCGCGTCAACTGGCGCTATTCGACCGATCCCGATCCGGGTGCCGGGGGACGTCAGATCTATTGGCCGCGCGGCCGGGTTCTCGGCGGTTCCAGCTCGATCAACGGCATGCTGTTCGTGCGCGGTAACGCCGCCGACTATGATGCCTGGGCACAGATGGGCTGTCAGGGGTGGTCTTACTCCGACTGCCTGCCCCACTTCAAAAGCATCGAGTCGTACGCCCCGGGAGATGACGAACTGCGTGGCAAGTCGGGCCCGTTGAAGATCGAAGACTATCGCACGATCTTGCCACTGACGCATAAGTTCGTCGAAGCGGCCCAACAAGCCGGGTTTCCGTTCACACCGGATCTCAGCGGTGCGCAGCAGGAAGGCGTCGGCTATTCGCAAATGTCACGCAACGGCCGTTTTCGCGGGTCCACTGCGCAGACGTTTCTGGCGGAAGCCCGCCGACGGCCCAATCTCCGGGTAGAAACCAATGCACTCGCGACACGATTGCTGTTCGAAGGACGCAGCTGTCATGGCGTCCAATTCCGCCAGAATGGTCAAGACCGCGCCTTGACGGCAGCCGGCGAAGTCATCGTCTCGGGTGGCACGATCAATTCGCCCCAACTGCTGCAGATTTCGGGTGTCGGACCGGCGCCGCATCTGCAGTCGATTGGTGTCGATGTGGTCCACGATTTGCCGGGCGTCGGTGCCAATCTGTCGGACCACTATGCCTCGCGTGTGTCCTATCGCGTCAAGGATCTGCTTTCGATCAACGAATATGCGCGCGGCATGCGCCTGGCCAAGGAAGTCGTGCGCTGGCTGGTCAGAGGCGACGGGGCGCTCACGTTTGGCGTTTCAAGCGCTCAGGTGTTCTGCCGCAGCCGCGACGGATTGGCCAGCCCCGACATCCAGTTGCTTTTTTCACCGGCCAGCTACAGCGAGCGCGTATTCGGAACACTCGAAAACAAGCCCGGTGCGACGGCGGCCGTGAGCATCGCGCGACCCGAGAGCCGTGGCACGATCATGGCAACATCCGGCGACGCACTCGCCAGGCCGTCGATCAAGCCGAATTATCTCTCGGCGACAGGTGACATCGACATCATGCTCGCTGGTATTCGCTTCGCGCGGCGGATCTTCGCGGCTCCCGCTTTGGCGGAGCACGTGGTGCATGAACTGGCACCGGGGACGAAGAATCGTACTGACGATGAACTCCTCAGCTTTGCCCGTCAGAACGGCACGACGCTGTATCATCCGGTGGGGACCTGTAAAATGGGGACTGATCCGATGGCCGTCGTTGACCCGAGACTGCGGCTCAGGGGCCTCGACCGGCTGCGCGTGATCGACGCCTCGGTCATGCCTGCGGTCACAACGGGTAACACTAACGCGCCGACCATCATGATTGCTGAGAAAGGGGCCGCTATGATCCTCGAGGACGCAAAGAACGCTTAATTTACTGCTTTCAGATGCAATTCGAGCGGTTTTAGAGATATCCCGACGACGAAAGCGGATGCCGGCCCATTCGGCTAACATTGGTGGCGATCAGAATTTCAGCTGGACCATGAACCAAATCATCTCCCACGGCGACATACTCATCGGATGGCGCCGGAAACCATCTGGAACTGGGCAATGAGCTCCCCAACGGACAGTGATCTCATTGGCCGGATCGCCAAGCATGATCAGGCAGCGATCGAGGTTTTGATCGGCCGCTACCAGGTTCGCGTATTCCGGTTCGTCCTGCGATTGGTGAAGTCCGAGGCCGTTGCTGAGGAGTTGACCAACGAGGTGTTCATGGAGGTGTGGCGCAATGCTTCGCGCTTTGAAGGACGATCGTCGTTGTCAAGCTGGATTCTCGGAATTGCGCACAACCGGGCGATCAGCTCGCTGCGCAAGCGCCGAGAATTCGAACTTGATGACGAATCGGCCAGCGCCATTCCTGATGAGACTGACAACCCGGAAGTCGTCGCTCAAAAGACGGACAAGGGTGCTCTCTTGCGCCAATGCATGGAGCGTCTGTCGGACGACCACAAGGCGATTATCGATCTCGTGTACTATCATGAGATGTCGATCGCCGAGGTATCCGACGTTGTCGGTATCCCACAGAACACCGTCAAGACGCGCATGTTCTATGCGCGAAAGAAACTATCGGAATTCTTGATGGAGGCAGGTGTCGACCGCGGCTGGCCCTAGGGCTGTTGAACTCAAAGGCGGCGATCGTCATGAAGATGCGATGACCGAAGATATGGATACGATCAACGAGCGCGAAGAAATTGAGATGTTGCTGCCTTGGTACGCCTCGGGGCGCCTCGACCGCACTGATCACGACCGCGTGGAGCGCTTCCTCGCCAATCATCCGGAGATGCGGCAGCAGCTGCAATTGATCAATGCCGAACGCGATGAGGCCATTGCGGGTAATGAGGCGCTGGGCGCACCTTCTGCGGCGTCGTTGAACCGGCTGCGGGACGCCATTGCGGCCGAAACCCCCGAGCCCTCGAAGCTGGCAGCCGTCAGCCGCGGCTTGTGGCAGGAGTTCGCGGCCCTCTTCAGCAACCCGACACCAAGGGCCGTGCAGTGGGCCGGAGCTGCTGCCGCCCTCCTACTGATTGCCCAAGCAGGCGTGATCGGCGCACTGGTTGGACCTGGTTCAACGCCATCGGGCGGGTACTCAACGGCTAGCGGGACGACGAGCGATGGAACCGTCCTGATCGTTCGATTTGCGCCTGCAGCGACGGCCGAAGGCATCGCCAAGGCCCTGGGTTCGGTCAAGGGCCAGATCGTCAGCGGCCCAAAACCAGGCAATCTCTTCGAGGTCATCGTTCCGCTCAAAAGCTCAGATAAAGCCAAACAGGATGCGCTCATCACCAAGCTGAAGGGTGACGCCAAAACTGTCACACTAGTGCTTCCGAAAGGATGATCGCCCGTGCTGATTTCCAGCAATATGAATTTGCGTTAAGCTGGCACGGGTTTGGAACCTGTGAGATTTGACGATGTCCATGTTTGAGGCTGCTCGATCGTTATTCGTTCTTTTCGTGATTTGCATCGTCGGAGCAGGCGCATCGCAGGCCGCTGCAAAGGTCGACGCATCATATCAAGATGCCGTCCCTGCGCTCGGAGCGAGCCCTGTCGAAAGGCAAATTCCAGTCGCCAATGCGGCACATCTTCGGCTATCCAACCCGATCAGAGTCGCAAGCGACAATTACCCTCGAAAGAAAAAAAGCAGCAGTGGCGGTGGTGGCGGCGTTGGTGTCGGACTCGGCATTGCAGTCGGCATCACAGCGTTGAAGGCGCTGCAACGCCAGAAAGAGCTGGAGCGTAAACGCAAGAGTGCCAAGCGGCGCAAGAAGCTTTTGCGTCAGAAGAAGCTGAAGGCGGCGGCGAAACGCAAGCGCGAGCAGGCACAAAAGAAACGCGAACTCGCCAGGGATAAGGCCCGTCGGCAGAAAGCCAAGCTGGCAGCGCGGCGCAAGGCTGAACGCTTGCGAGAACTGCGTCGGCAGAGGCGTATCAAGGCCGCAGCCGCAGCTGCTGCTGCCGCCGCGGCTGCAGCAACAACGAACCTCGCCCCAAGCGTTGCCGACGAACGACCAGGCGGATCGAAGCCCGGCGGTAACGACCAGACCGCAGACAACGATGGTGACGATCACCGGACGCCGGACAAGGATGAGCCGACGGACGGCGACGGGCCGCGGATCATCATTTCCGTGCCGACGATCGGAACGCCTGGTGTGCCCTCACAAGGTACCGTCACGCCGCAAAATCGGTCGCGCCCGCCGCGCCAGCCTAGAACGCCACCGGCCGGCGGCACGCCCGGTCAGCCGCCCGTCATCGCCGCCGCGCAGAACGATACATTCTGGCCTCGTGAAGTTGTCGCAGAGGTCGATCGATTCCAGCCATCGACGGTCGATGATGCAATTGCCCAGGACTTCAACCTGCAACGTCTGTCGAGCGACACGAATTTCCTTCTCGACAGCCGATTTATACGTTTCTTCATCCCTGATCAGCGCAGTACAGCGAATGTCATCACCGCGCTCACAAATGATCCTCGAGTCGCTGCCGCGACCCGCAACATGCGCTACCTCGAAGCGCAATCCTACGGCAGCAATGCCGAGCCCGGGCTGCAGTATGCGTTGACAAAGATCCGCCTGTCCGGAGCTCACGCAGTAGCGCAAGGCCGCGGTGTTCGGGTTGCTGTAATCGACTCGGGAATCGATCGCGCCCATCCGGATATAAAGGGTGGGATTCGCGAGCACTTCGACGCCGCACCCGACCGTGACGGCGCCACTGATGCACACGGCACGGCGGTTGCCGGAATCATTCGGGCATCGGGGCTTGCAAAGGGAGTCGCCCCACAATCCGACGTTCTGTCGGTGCGCGCATTCTTCAAAGTCAAGGGTCTTCAGGGCGCCCAATCGAGCACGGTCGTATTGCTGCGGGCGATGGACTGGGTCGCGGCCAAGAATGCACAGGTCGTCAATATGAGCTTCGCTGGCGCCGAGGACCCGGTTCTTGCGCGGGCTATCAAGAAGTTGGTGGAGCGTCGCATTCATCTGGTGGCTGCGGCCGGCAACCAGGGTGCCAAGGCGCCACCAGCCTACCCTGCGGCCTATGATGGCGTGATCGCCGTGACCGCAACAGACACCGACAACAATATCTATGGCGATGCCAATCGCGGCGCTTACATCTCTCTGGCGGCGCCGGGTGTCGATGTTTTCGTGGTTGCACCGAACGAAACCCATAGCTTCCTGACCGGCACGTCGATGGCGGCCGCTCATGTCAGCGGACTTGTCGCCTTGATTGTCGAGCGTCAGCCGCGTCTCGACCCTCAATCCGTGCTGCGGGTTCTGACGTCGACGGCCCTTGACCTCGGCAAACCCGGCCATGACGGCCAGTTCGGAGCCGGACTAGTCAACGCTGAAGCGTTGATCCGCGAGGGCAGCAAGGCGATCGCGCGCAAGTAGTATCGCGCCGAATTCCAAATCTGGCTGCAGGTAACATCGCGGTTGACCGAACAGGTCACCGCGATCGTCCGGCGGAGTTCCGAACTCCGGGAGCGGCGTTCTCTCTCTGCGCCAAGACGTTCCGCTGATCCAGATTCTATTCGTTTGAGCCCGCTAACAGACGATGTGTGGTCCACCTTGCGATCCGCCCGCTGCCACGAATTATTCCATAACGCGACCGGCTCACTTTTTTTTGCGCCGCTGTGAACCGACTCGGCGCGTCACGCGACCTACATATAGATCAGAGCTGATGACGCAAAGTCATCCGATCATGAGATTGCTGCTGCGGACCGTATCCCCCCTCCCCCGTCAGGGTCCGCAGCGGTTAAGGCCCTGGCGGTCAGCCCCCTCTCCCTCCCGCCGCCAGGGTCCATTTCTCTCGCATGCAACCACGAAGACATCAGGCTTCCCGTGAGACAACGAAGTGAGCCGCCGTCCGCAGGAGTTCGGCGCAATCGCCGAAGGGTGCGAGGGCGTCCACCGCTTTGGCCTCGGTTTGCGCGAGCAGCGCGCGCGCGGCATCAACGCCTAACAGACCCGCGATCGTCGCCTTTCCCGCCGCAGTATCCTTGCCCGTCGCCTTCCCAACCAGTTTCGGACTGCCCTCGATGTCGAGAAGGTCGTCGGCGATCTGAAACGCAAAACCGATGTGGTTACCGAAGATCCTCAGAGCTTCCAGCTGTTCCGGTGCGGCGTTGCCGAGCAACCCGCCGCTCTCGCATGCATATTTGAGCAGGGCACCTGTTTTCAAACTCTGCATGTGGCGAATGTGCGCCACGTCCGGCCGAGGGGGTTGGCCCAGTTTGTCGCTCTCCAGATCGAGGGCCTGTCCGCCAACCATGCCGGCGGGACCCGCCGCTTTGGCAAGCGCCGTGACCAGCGCCGCACGAACCTCCGCGTCGCCGATCAACTCGCTTCGCGAAATCAATTCAAAGGCGTAGGTCAGGAGCGCGTCGCCAACCAGCACCGCCGTCCAATCATCGAATTCGACCCACACGGTTGGTCGTCCACGTCTCATGCGATCGTTGTCCATGGCCGGCAAATCATCATGAACAAGCGAATAGCAATGCAGACACTCGAGCGACGCTGCGACCGGGAGAGCGGCTGCACGGTCGATGCCGAACAAGCCGGCACTTTCCATCACCAGGAACGGGCGAAACCGCTTGCCGCCACCAAGAACGGCATAGCGCATGGCGTCGCCCAGGCGTGGCGGCACATCGCTCTGCCTGGCGAACTCGGCCGTCAGGTAATCCTCAACCAATGCGGCATCCGCCGCCAGGCGTTCATTGAAGTCTTGTGGTCCGGTCTGCCACACCGGGCTTCTATTCGTCATGAGAAGTACAACTTGCTCTGCACAATCTTCGTTAAACAACATAATGCATGCTGCGTCCGACGAAGGCCAATAGAGTTGCACGCGTGGCGGAACAAGCACGGATGCCAAGACAAAGTGGGTCGGATGTGGGTGGCGCGCGCTCATTGATTGCGACGGCGTCCGCTTGCCTCGCGCCATCTTTGTGGCATGGGTCCCGTATCCTTGCCGCTGCGTTCATCGCACTGATCGTTGGTGCGGGCGCCGTCCTGTTGACGCTACGGTTCGTTGATCCGCCAGGATCGGCGGTGATGGCGTGGCAGGCCCTGTCGGGCCGCGAAATCCGGCATAAGTGGGTGCCGTTGCGCCAGATTTCGCCACGGCTGTTGCAAGCCGTCGTGGTTTCTGAGGACGCCCGTTTCTGCAGCCACTACGGGATCGATATCGCGGCCCTTGAACACGCCATACGTGACGCACAGGCCAGGGGTGGCCTCAACGTACGCGGTGGCAGCACGATTTCTATGCAGGTCGTGAAGAATTTATTCCTTTGGCAGGAAAAGTCGCTTGGTCGCAAGGGTGTGGAGCTGATGCTCACGCCACTGATGGAATTGATTCTGCCCAAGCATCGCATTCTGGAGATCTACCTCAACATCGCAGAATGGGGACCCGGCATCTTCGGTGTCGAAGCGGCGGCGCAGTATCACTTCAGGCGATCGGCGGTGCGCCTCGATGCTCAGCAGTCTGCGCTTTTGGCAGCCGCATTGCCCAATCCCATCATACGTCGCGCAGGCAGGCCCGGAACCCGCGTTCAGCGACAAGCGCGGCGCGTCTTCAAGCGAGCAGTACGGCCGGGCCGGCTTCTTTCTTGCCTGCCGAAGGGCATCATTCGGCGCTGATCCAAGCCAGCATGTCTGTCATCTGGCTGAGTGCTCCCTTGCCGCTCGCGCCAGATCGGCCTGCCCGGGTTGACCTGCCTGACCGACAAAATAGACGACGATCCGTTGACTTTTTTCGATCGTCAGAGGATAAGCAAGCCTTCGCGCGACAGCTTCGGCCTTCGCGCCTAACGCGCTGCCCGAGGTTTGCCGGCAATTCGCCGAGGTTCCTCTCGCCAGGATCTTGCTCAAGTCCGCACATCCGTGTGGCACCGAAGGGCGCGGCAAGAAAAAAGGACGGTTGAATGTACGCAGTCATAAAGACCGGCGGCAAGCAATACCGCGTCTCGCCCGATGACGAATTGAACATCGAGCGATTGGGCGGTGAAGTTGGCGCCAGAATAGATTTCCCCGACGTGTTGATGGTCGGTGAAGGCGACAGTGTTAAAATTGGTAATCCGTTGGTTGAAGGAGCGAAGGTTGTCGGCGAGGTCGTCGATCAGTTCCGCGGCAACAAGATAGTCGTCTTCAAAAAGCGGCGCAGAAAAAACTCGCGACGCAAAAAAGGTCATCGCCAGGATCTGACGAAAGTCAAGATCGTCGAAATTCAAGGAGCTTAAGCAGGACCGCACGCCAGCACGTAGCGTGAGACCTGGAAGGATAGAAATCGAATGGCACACAAAAAGGCAGGCGGCTCGTCACGCAACGGCCGCGATTCAGCATCCAAACGTTTGGGTATCAAGAAGTACGGTGGAGAGATTGTCATTCCCGGCAATATTCTTTGCCGCCAACGGGGCACCAAATGGCACCCCGGCCGCAATGTTGGCATCGGGACTGATCATACGATCTTTGCCAAGGTCGAAGGCCGCGTGAAGTTTGATACCAAGCGCGGAGGCCGCGTTTACATTTCCGTCGACCCGGTCACCGCAGAGGCCGCGGAATAGCCCATCACGTAGAACGCAGTGGCAATGCGATGCGCAAGGGGAGATGGGCAACCGTCTCCCCTTTGATTTTATGGACGTCGGACCATGTCAGTGACACAAGACGACACAGGTCTCAAAACCGAACGACTATGGTTGCGCCGCATCCACGGTGACGACGCGGCCGCCATCGCCGAGCTGCTGGGCAATTGGAATGTCGCCAAAATGCTAGCCAAGCCGCCCTATCCGTATCATCTCGCGGATGCCCAAGAGTTTATTGAACGCCAAGCCGGCCGAGAGAATTCGGCTGACGACTGCCTGTTTGCAATCGAGTCCGATGGTGCGTTGGCTGGCGTCATCAGCTTGGCGCCGCGAGACGACGGTGCGCTGGTCGGCTATTGGTTGGGTGAGCCCTACTGGGGTCGCGGCATCGCCACGGAAGCACTTGGTGCAATCGTTGACATGTTCTTCGAACAAAGCCGCAAGTCCACGCTCCACAGCGGCGTCCTGGCAGATAACCCGGCCTCGCTAGCGGTCCAGCGCAAGGTTGGCTTTGAGGTCGTCGGCGAGTCGGAAGTCCATTGCCGGCCGCGCGATCAGACTTTGCCGCATATCGATACGCAA
>JBPCWB010000212.1:0-7581 GCA_051009955.1 Hyphomicrobiaceae bacterium
ACATTATTACCTCGTGCCTTACCGAATGGACACTTTGATGTCGGCTTTGTTGGCGGGATCCTAGCAATCAGTGTTTCGTCGAAGTTTGCACTTGAAGGTCGTGAGTTAAAAACTCCAATTTATTTGATAATCCCACCATAACTGAAATGACCGACATAAGATCCTCTACTTGCTAGTCGTCCAAGTCGAATGATTGTTTGATCTGGAAGTCGGCGAATAACCAAACACCAAGACTCCTAAGATGCGAACGGTTTTATGTTTGGTTCCGCCAATAAGTCACTTTCCACAGCACGCCATGATTCCAGCCCCTACACGGCTGGACAAGTACGCAACTATGACCCGACTGGGACACGTGATAGCTTCCCCAAACCATACTCATGGCAGATGTGATTGCTTAATGGAACAATGTGGTAATCCTTTTGCGTCTGCATTCTGAAACTCAGAGTCAACCGTTAAAGCTTCAGGGATAAGCTGACTATTGAAGCGTCGGACCCAGGCCGATGTGGTCTGTCGTTCTTGGTGCTGTTTGGCCCGACATCTTTGCCGACTTGACGCTGTCCATCGATGACAGGCTTTGTTGGCTTAGCCGTTAGCGGATGACCGACGCAAGTGTATCACACGACGTCTGTACCTGCTGACTTGGCGCGCAGCGCAACGAATGCGACGATGAGCGGCGCGAAATCCAAAGTGCACGCGACCGCTATCTTACTCCCACACGTCGCCTTCTCTCTTGGTTCGCTAATCGGTTGCTCGGTCATTCCGCGACGGTGGCGAACGCGGTGTTGGAACCGATCGCATGCCAAGTCGATGCTTATACTATTTATTTCAATAGTTTATCGCACGGATGCACTTGATCATTGGAACACGACTGAATTGACTAAATGAGCCCAAGGAGCTACTCAAATTGGACCGTGGTCAACCCGAATCTCTTAATTGCATTGATGAACTTATTGCCAGTTCAAGCCCCGCGTAAGGTAGGGGATCGTGATCCGAGACCTGCGTGATTCATAGTCAAGGAAGAAAGCCGTGATAGCCATCATTCGATGGGCCAAGGCCCCTATGGTTCTCCTGATCGGCGCTTGCTGGCTCGGATTCGCCATTGGGTTCGTCGTGTACTGGGCTGATGGCGTCGGTGCAGGCCTACTGGCCGGAGTGATTGCCGGCAACGTCAGCACCGCTGCCGCGGCCGCAACCTTGGCCATTAGGGCTTGGTTGAAAAGCTAAGGCCGCTCAGAGCGTTTCTGCCATGCATTATCTGGTCAACCAAATCGAATGGTGACTGCATAGTTGTCGATAGGCAAGCCTGACATCAATAATTCGTGCGTCCGCGCACCGAACTGTCGGATCAATTTTCAATGATACGCCTTACCGAAAGTGGCGTTGAAAAGCGAAGACTCTGCAGCTACGCCGTCAACCACATCACTATCAAGACTCCGGAGCGAGGATGGCGCGCGCATCGCGCGCGTCGTCGCAATTGCCAACGGTGAAATTCGCGAGCGGCCGCATCTCACGTGATGATCCCTCTGCCACAGCGCAGGCTGGACATCATTGATACGGCAGGATCGGATCATGATTTTACCTCCTGCAGATTGGGCGAATTCGCTCTGTCTCTGATCAAGAAAGAATGCGGTCATAAACGTCGAAATAACACTTAGGGAGTACGGCGATTAAGTTTCCTATTCTCTTTTGGGGCAGGCTTCTACTCTATCGCGCAATGTCACGAGCGAAGTTATCAAGTTAGCCTCGAACATTCAAAGCCATCGAATCTGGTCGACTTCAGTTGACCATCCGGATGTTGTTCGCCGGATGTCGTTCGATGGAAGGCAACATGATGGATGCGCAGAACCAGTTATGAGAATCGTTCATGTGTTGACGCGTCTACTACGAGCCGGATCAGAGGAAAATACGCTGATCACGTGCCAGGGGCAGCTTGACCGGGGCCACGAAGTTTTTGTTGTGCACGGTCGAGACTTCGATGCCAGCTACTATGAGAACCCGAGACCTGCGCTTCATCTGGTGAACGTCAAGAGTCTAATTCGTTCGGTCAATCCCGTGAAGGATCTTAGAGCGCTCGCACAACTGGTGCGACTGTTCAAGGATATCAAGCCGGACGTGGTTCACACGCACCAAAGCAAGGCCGGAATACTTGGCCGCTTCGCGGCCGCGATATCAGCCGTTCCATCGATCGTCCACGGAGTGCACATCGCGCCATTCCAAAATGTCGGAGCATTGGAGAAGGCCTTCTACGTTGGTGCGGAAAAAATCGCCGCCTCCGTCACCAATGCTTACGTGGATGTCAGCTCTGGAATGAAAGAGGCCTATCTTGCACATGCGATCGGCAGCAATGGCAATCACTTCGTCGTACACTCCGGCATGGACCTTGATCGGTTCAAGAACGCTGCACCACCAGACGACTGGCGCACAATTCTCGGAATCGACGCCAGCGTCAAGAAACCGCCCACGGTTGCGATGATTGCCGCGCTGGAGCCGCGCAAACGTCACATCGAGTTCCTGCAGCACTTGGCTACCAGGCTGAATTCGTTACCGGATATTCAGGTGCTGTTGGCAGGGGACGGACACATGCGACCTGCAATCACAGCAAAGATCGCCGAACTTGGACTGGAGGGCAACGTTAAGCTCCTTGGGTTTAGAAGAGATCCCGAGCACATAATCGCTCTTGCCGACGTATGCGCACTCAGCTCGTTCCGCGAAGGGCTTCCACGCGCGGCCGTACAGTATCTCGCGGCGGGAAAGCCGATGATCGCATGCGACCTACCTGGTCTCTCCGAGATTGTCACGAACGGTGTTAATGGCGTCATCGTACCGCCCAACGATGTCGCTGCGCTCGTTCAAGGTCTTCTCGACCTTCTGACAAATGAGTCGCGAATGAACCAGCTCGCCGCCGGCGCGGCTCGGTCCGAATTAGAGAGCTGGGACGCATCAATCATGACACAACAGATCGAAAGCGTTTACGCAACTCTGCTTGAACAGCGTGGAGCGAGCAGCGTTCACGCATAATCGCAAGGGGATTCTTTCATTCTTGCAATGCAAATTTTTGCCGTCCCGGTCCGAGTTCTATGCACATTGCCATATCCAATGCTTCCACCACGGCCTTCTGGCTCACGCGAGCAGGAAACTCCGTTGCAGACAGCTCGGCCAGGCGCACAAGACTGGTGACATTTCTCAATCGTCTCAGAGAGATCGATGCGGGATTGCAGGATTGGCTCTGGATAACATCCGAGTTTGGAGCTCCAAAGACACGCGCAAAATGCTGGAGGTATGACTTCACACCGTCCGCGATCACACGTTGGCCGGTGGAACGTTTCGCGAGCAATCTGGAATACGCTGAGAGAAGGCAGGTGAATTGATGCTACTGCATTTCGATTGTGCAGCTCTTTGGGCAATTCGGTTACTTGTCATAGGGGCTGCCGGCACACTCGTTGCAACCCAATCCTGGGCAGACGATTATAAGGTGCGGTCTGGTGATGTACTGGAATTGGCTGTTGTCGGCGCATCAGAACTTGGTCGGCGCGTTCCTGTCGAGGTCAATGGCACAGCCACTTTCCCAATAATTGGCGAATTGCAGATTGACGGGATCGGGATCAGAAGAATCCGGGAAACTGTCAGCGCGCGCTTCGCAAATATCATTTACCGGCCAAACTCCCAGGCGACTGGTGCCAGCCCATGGGTCATTCAAAAAACCGATGTTTTACTCCGCGTTGCGGTGTACAGGCCCGTATATGTCACTGGAGGTGTGGCAAAGCCCGGCGAAGTAGTCTTCAGACCAGGCATCACGGTGCAGCAAGCTGTATCTATCGCGGGCGGCCATGATCCATTCGGGGCGCGACGCGCCCAGACCACAAGTGCCGCAGACATTGTCGAGCTTCAAGGAGAATTGGCGTCGACTACATTAGCATTAGCCGCAACGCGGGCACGGATATGGCGCCTGAGAACTGCATTGGGTGAGAACGTCCGCTTCCGGGCGAAAGATCCAGGAGTTATTTCCCCGGAGGCCGCGACCAAGATTCTCTCGTTCGAGAAAGCGTACCTGAGCTCCTCCACGGCAGACCTGGCGCAAGAGAGGGCGTATCTCACCAACGCCATTCGCCAGACAAACGACCGGTTGGCTGCATTGAAAAAACAATTTGCCAGCGAGCAAGCTGGCGCCAACCTCGATGAAGCTGAAGCCACCAAGGTAGATCGACTCTTTAGCAAGGGGTTAGTGGCATCGGAACGCGTCGGACAGGCTCGCAGAATTGTCCTCATGTCCTCGACTCGTGCCCTGCAAACCAAGGCCACAATTGCCAGGGCGAACCATCTCAAGGGCGAGTTGGACTCGAGGTTGCGCCGTCTTGATAGCTTGAGCAAAGTCAAACTGATTGGCGAACTTAAGGAAGCAAACGCGTCGGCAATGAGACTAAGCCAGCGACTGCAGACGATCAAATTCAAGATGGTTTATAACAGGTTGGGTCCGACAAGACATGAGGCACTGACAAAATCGATCTTTATCAGCCGGATCGATGAGGACAAGAAGATATTGGCTGATGAGAACTGGGTACTGCGACCTGGTGATGTCGTGGAGGTAGTATTCAATCGTGATTAATGCAGGCGCGCATGTGCCGATCCAAGACGTTATCGCGCTACCGTAGCCGATGGCACAAAGCACCCGATCGCGAGGAAAGCATAAAATGAGCAATCGTTTCATAGAGATGGCCGCCCGCCAAAGCGAACGAGCTCGTCGAGATATACCGAGCAACGAAGTCAATAGCCATCAACCTGCTTCAAGCGCAACGTGCACGGGTCTGAATGTGGAACCTATCACGCGCGAAGCTAGCCGAGAGACGCTCAAAGAAGTCGTCGGACCACAAGAGTCCATTGCAACGTCGTCAGAGCAACCACTCCCTGGCGCGCCAGACAATAAATGGGGTGGGGATGCGTTAAACCGGCAGGACGTGTTAGGTATGGTGCGGCGGCAGGTAATCACCGTCATCGCGACATGTTTCATATTCTTGATTGCAGGCATTGCATTTATCATTTTCAGCAAACCCTACTACACCGCCGGCACCCAACTTCTCGTTGAGCCCACGATTCAATCAGCCTTCGAAGATAAGTCTGCCCGACTGAATGGCCCCGTGGATCTCGTCGAGCTTGATAGCCAAGTTGAGATCATCAAATCTTTTGGGCTGGCGGGCCAAGTCGCGGACAAACTGAACCTCGCGAACGATCCAGCATTCGCCAAGAACTCAAACCACGTCAACCGATTGGTCTCACGGGCTCGGGCTGCTCTCAAATTGGAAAGCGCCGTCGAGTCGAACGCCCCGAGAGGTAGCAGATTGTTTGCGATCAAAAAGTTGCGCAAGAACCTTTCAGCTGTGCGGATGGGCAACTCGAAGATCGTAGAGATTAAGTACACGGCGGCCGACTCAGCAGTGGCCGCAACGCTGGCCAATACATTTGCGCAAGAATATCTTGCAGCCCGGCAACGAGTCGAGCGCGACACGGGTCAGCGTAGGCTTTCGTGGCTCAAACAGCGCGTCGCGGAATTGAAGCAGCTGATGATTGCGTCCAGTCTGGCCGTCCAGAACTACCGGACCGAAATCAATGAAGTTGGCAACACGGCATCCAACAAGTCGGTCATTATGCACGATCTCGAACGCAAAGCTGAAACCTACCGCGGGCTTTACGCTAATTTTTTGATTCGATTGCAAGAAGCGTCGCAACGACAGTCCTTTGTGACGCGCCACGGCCGAGTCGTGTCGAGCGCTTTGCGGCCTGTATATCCCAGCTTTCCGAACATCAAACTGGTTCTGATCATCTCTCTAGTGCTGGGCCTTATGGCAGGCATTGGTCTTGGTGCTTTCCGAGAATGGTGACGTGCCTCACGACCGAGGGCATGAAACGTTATGACAATGTCCACAATCGCCGCACTGACACCGCTGTTTCTAGGGTTGGCTACCGCGGCACAGGCCGGCCCAATCGTCACGGTCTCCGGGGATCACGGCTATAGACAGTATAAGACCAAGCGGTTGGCTCCCGGAACGACGATCGACGCGCGCGGTGCATCCTTCACGTTGGCCAACAGCAGGAATGCCAACCCGAACAGCAGTGCCGACTGTAAACGTGGAGAGTTGCCAGTCAATCGCTACCCCATAAGTATTCGCGGTACTCCGCGAGTTCGATTGATCGGTGGAACTGTTAGAGGTGAGGTGCCGCAAGCTTCGGATTGGCTCAATACCTATTGCAATAGTGCGGCCATCGGACTGCGAGAGTCGGCGAACGCAACCGTCGAAGCCGTGCGTGTGCACCGGGCATGGGACGCAGTGCGTTTCTCGAAGAACTCGCCCGAGTTCAGTCTTGCGGGTTCTTGGATCAGCAAAGCGCGGGACGATTGCGTCGAGAATGATCAGCTCAAAAGTGGTGTCATTCAAGATACATTATTTGATGGATGTTTCTACGGAATTAGCATGGATCCTGCGCGCAATGTGCCCCTTCCTTCATCGGTACATGAGGTATTGGTGCTCGAAAGTGTCATCATGAGAATGGCAACGTATCTCGCCCGAGGGAGGAAGGTGCAGGGAGTGCCATTCAAAGCTCATCCATCATCCCCTAAACTGCGGATCTACAATTCTGTGTTCGCCTTCGACAACCCGCATGTGGTCGGGTTGCGCCGTTTGGCGCGGGCGTGGAGGAAGACCATCGGATGCCGGAACAATCTGATTCTGTGGATGACAGACGGACCTTTGCCGCACGATTTCCCGCTTCCACCGAGCTGCTTCCGTATCGTTAAAGGAGACAGTGCTATGGCCTTGTGGGATCGAGTTCGGAATAACTGGATCAATTGCCATCCAAACGTTGGACGACTAAGGGATGATCCCACCTCTCGACCCGAGCAGTGCGAGAGCAAGCTGTTCGGCGCTCATCGCTGAGATCGAGGACTCACCGCCGAGCGAGGGCCAGTTCAACTGAATTGGAACCATTCTGACGCGCGGAATTTGCGCCGAGATCAAGCGACCAGGCCACGCGCGTCACCGGATCAACGATCGCAGATCGGGATACCGTGCCGAATCCCTCTGCGCATGAACACTGCCATGTAGACGACGATCCAGAAAAACGGACTCGTCGTTGGACCGAACGAATCGCTCGACATGTTTGCAAATATGTACGACCCGCCTCCGATGCAGAGTCCGACCGCGGTAAGACGGTGAGAAACGTCCGACAACCGTGCTTGATAGGCAAGAATGATCGTGGAAAAGAACACGCAATAGGAGGTCAACAAGACCAAACTTATTGCTGCAAGTCCGGGAAATCCGAGCGATCTCATATAATCCGCAATCACATTGTGACTATGGGGGATTTGCTCCTTAATCTCCTTGTACCACAAATTGAGCTTCTGGCCGGCGCCCTCTCCCAACACAGGATCCTTCAGGAATTGATCAAGGCTGTAGTCCCAGAGGAGTTCTCGCGCCACCAATGTCTTCACTTGACCTCCGCCCATCAAGAACTGCTCCAAGATGCGTAGGGCCCGTGGATTGAAGACCTCAAGCGTGGCCAGGCCAAGCACCATGACCAGAACAGCAATCC
>JBPCWB010000213.1:0-5489 GCA_051009955.1 Hyphomicrobiaceae bacterium
TCGCGATTTGCCTTCCCCGGCCGCGCCGCATTCCTTCAGTCTCTGCTGGTATTGCATGCCTTTCCAGCCATGACATTGATCATTCCGATCTTTCTGATCATGCACTGGGTCGGCCTGCTCGACACCATAACCGGCGTCATTCTGGTCGTCGTGACGCTTGAGCTGCCGTTCTCGATCTTCATCATGAAAGGGTTCTTCGACGCCGTTCCCTGGGACATCGAAATGAGCGCCATGACCGACGGCGCTTCGCGACGGCAAGCCTTCGTTCAAGTGATCCTGCCGCAGGTCAAAGTCGGGCTATTGGCGGTCGGCGTCTTCGCCTTTCTCAAGGGATGGGAAGAGTATGTGTTCGTTCGAACGCTTCTGTTTGAGAAGTCGAACTGGATGATGAGCCTCTATCTCTTCTGGGTTTCCGACGACATCATGGGAGTCGACTACGGCATCGTCGCAGCCGTCGGCGTCTTTTACGTGCTGCCGTCGCTCATCCTCTACATCACCTGCCAGAAATACCTGGTGCAGATGACCATCGGCGGGATCAAGGGGTAAGTCATGGCGCAGATAGAACTCAAGGGCGTCACCAAGGCCTGGGGCGACGTTGTCGCGGTCGAACCCACTGATCTGACCATCGAAGATGGTGAATTCGTCGCCATCCTGGGACCGTCGGGGTGCGGGAAGTCCACCACGCTGTTCATGCTGGCCGGCATCTACGCGCCGACCGGTGGGACGATTTCGTTTGGTGGACACGTCGTGAACGAGGTCGAAGCCAAGGATCGCAATGTCGGGATCGTGTTTCAGTCCTATGCTCTCTATCCGCACATGCGGGTGCGCGAAAACATTATGTTTCCACTCAAATTCAAGGGGATTCCGAAGGGGCAGGCACGCGAGAAAGCCGAGGAAGCTGCTACACTGGTTCATGTCGACGAACTTCTCGACCGTCGACCAAGTCAGCTCTCGGGCGGTCAGCAGCAACGCGTGGCTTTGGCGCGGGCGCTTGTCAAGGAGCCGCATCTGTTGCTGCTCGATGAGCCACTGTCAAACCTTGATGCGACGCTGCGCCTGACGATGCGCACGGAAATCAAAACCCTGCAGCGACGCACGGGCATTACCACTATTCTCGTGACCCACGATCAGGTGGAAGCGACAACGATGGCGGACCGGATCGTGTGCATGAGCCGAGGGCGGGTCGAACAGGTCGGTTCGCCCGATGACCTCTACCATCGACCCGGAAGTTTGTTTGTTGCCAATTTCATCGGCTCACCGCCGACAAATCTGATCGTTGGCGAAGCGAAAGACGGCAAAGTCGCCATCAATGGAAATGGCCTTGCCCTGCAAGGCGAGGCTGGCGCCGGACATAACGGCAGCGTTGCAATCGGTGTGCGGCCGGAATCTTTGAAATTTGCTGAAAGCGGACTGGCGGGGCGTGTTCTGTCGATCGAACCCATGGGTCGCGAGACACTGTACATCGTGGAAACGGATCTCGGCGACTTGCGCGTTCTGGAGATGCAAGCGCTGGTCAGCCATGCCGAAGGCGAGGGAGTCCATCTTTCGTTCGCCACGGAGGACACTCTGGTATTTGATAGCGGCACCGAACGCCGTCTGGCCGGCATGTCAGCCAGCCTGTCGTGAGCCAACTCACTCATACGGCCCGGGCGCGGATTTATCGTGAACATGTCGTGTCCCTGGCGGCCCCAACCCTGGCCGACCGGTCCGCTCTTCTTGCGCTGCCGTCGACCGTGGCCGCCCGTCATGACGCACTGGCCGGACTTGCAGTCCTGCGAACTCTCGAAGTTGTGCCGCCTCCGCATGGACATGGCGATCACTCCAGCGATACCCCGAGCAAAGAATGCAAAGTTGCATTCTGGAACATGGAGCGCGGCAAATACATCGCGGAGTCAGCGGCCCTGCTGCAGGCGCTGGACGCCGACATCATCCTGCTCGCAGAAATGGACCTGGGCATGGCGCGCTCGGGCCAGATCAACACGACGGAGCAGCTGGCCGAGAAGCTTGGCTATGGTTATGCTTTCGCGCCTGAATTCGTAGAACTAGGTCTGGGAGATGCCCGTGAGCGGCAATGGTTTGCCGGCGAGAGCAATGCTCTGGGACTCCACGGCGGAGCTATCCTCTCGCGTCTTCCGTTTTTCGAACCGGCTTTGATCCGGTTGCCGGAGGCCGGCGACTGGTTCGACGGTCGCCGCGGCGAACGGCGCATTGGCGGGCGGATCGCCGTCGCGATTAAAGCCCAAATCGGCGACAAAACCATCGTGTTTGTCTCGACCCACTTCGAGAGTCACGGCAATCCTCAATCAAGGCGCACTGAGACGGCGGCTCTCCTACCCGCTATCGAGGATTATGCCGGCGACATACCGGTTCTAATCGGCGGCGATTTCAACACCAATTCCACCGAGCGCGATGTCGAGCACTGGCATGATGTCCGCGCGCGACTCGAGCGTGAAACGCCCGGGCGATTGGCCGACCCCATCGCCTATGAGCCAATGTTTGAAGTGATGTCGTCGGCGGGATTCAGCTGGTCGGGCTGCAATACGGCAGGCCCGACCCAACGGACCCGGCCCGACGGAACACCGCCGCCACCCTTTGCCAAGCTTGACTGGTTCTTTGCGCGTGGTCTCGATGTCGCGGCGGCAGAAATCCACCCTGCCGTTGCGCCCGGCACCAGCGATGCGATTTCTGACCACGAGGTGCTCGTGGTCAACGTCCGGCCGCAAACCGTTGCCGGAGACGATTGTAGCGGGAGCCTCTTTGCATGAAGATTGTCACTTACAACATCCAATATGGGTTGGGGCAAGATGGCCGCTATGATCTGGCGCGCATTGCAGATGAAATTTCAGAGGCCGATCTGATCGCGCTGCAAGAAGTCGACCGGCACTGGCAGCGATCGGGTGGAGTGGACAGCCCAGCAGTGATCGCGTCGCATTTGCCGGAGCATCACTGGGTCTATGGTGCCAACATGGACGTCGATGCCAGTTTTCGCGACGATCAGAACAGGCTGGTCAATCGCCGGCGTCAGTTCGGTACGATGATCCTGTCGCGCGGACCGATCCTCTCCACTCGGAATTTTCCATTGCCCAAGATTGGCCTTGCAGAAAACCATTCGATTCAACAAGGCGCCCTCGAAGCGGTGGTTGACACCGGCCGCGGTCCGGTGCGCTTCTACTCGGTCCACCTCAGCCATTTGGTTCCAGCGACGCGTATGCCACAGGTGGCAGCACTGTTGGCAATTCACGATCGAGCACCACGGGAAGGCGGCGCCTGGTGTGGTGGACATCCCGATCCGGCCAGCGGTTGGACTGAAGGCGACATGCCGCCTATGCCCGACCAGGCGATCCTGCTGGGCGACTTCAATTTCACGTCGCAATGCCCCGAATTCGCGGCGATTGTCGGACCTGTCGATCCGAAATATGGGCCGTTGAAACAGTTCGGCCGGTTCGTCGACACATGGACACAGGCCGGTAACCGGGACGAAGACGGTCGAACCATACTCGATCGCCCGGTGCGCATCGACCATGCTTTTGTCTCGACGGGCCTCCACGATGCCGTGCACGCCGCCTGGATCAACAACACCGCCACAGGCTCGGATCACTATCCGCTGTGGATCGAGTGCGACTTCTAAATCGTGATCACATCTGGCGGTCTACAAGAGCCAGCGAGACGTCCTGGTCGCCACGGCGGCGCCAACTCTGATTGGAGCGACCGTCTTGCGACATCGATATATTCCTACTCAAGTCCACCGCTGGAAACCGAAACGAACGATCATGCAGTTACCCACCAGGGCGGATCGGCACCAGTTCGAAGCTTCACGCGGTGTCAATCGCCTTGAGTCGGTTTGACCTTGACAATGCGGCTCAGATGTTTGGCAGCGAGGTCGAACGCCTTCTGCCAATCCTTATCGGCATAGGCCCGACCGCCTGACTTTTCTATTGCCATCTCTATCATGAGGTTTTGAAACAACCCCTCGGAATGGACCAGGATTCCGTCGGGGTCTCGCAAACTGCCGGATGTGCCACCTTTCTCGTTTTTCCCAGCCATCGTCAGGTCCTCCCCGAAGACCGTCTTCATATAATCCCTGACTTTATCAGGATAGGGCCGCCCATCCGTCGTCCAGCCGGTCATTGGCAGATCGAAGGCTTTGCAAAAACCGACCTCGAAAGCCGTTCCAGCATCCATCTCAGTTCCTCGCCGAAATGGATCAATATTGAAGATGGCAGCGTCGGCTTCACGCATGAGTTGTTCGTCAGCGAGATAAATTGCTTCAGCCAGCCTCGCGCCAGGTTCCAACTCCTCAAGTTCAATCTGATTGTCTATCGGCGCTGCACCCTCAAGATCATATTGCGCCAGAATGGCTTTCATGGTTTCGAACACTTCTGCGGCGTTTGGCAGGAATACGGTCGGCCCGGCCAGATAAACGATGCCCATTTGTGCTGCTCCCAAATCGCAGTCAAGTTCAGCGAACTATAGCAGCATGAACCCGATTCGAGGATGGACGGAGGCCGTCTGTTAATTTTGCCGCTATTCGTTACCTTTTGGCCTTCGCGCAGTCCGACCTCGATCCGTCAGAATCGAGGTGCTGTGCATATGAAAAGTACGGGAGAGACAACATGAACGCGCTTGTCGACATCTTGCGGTTCCGAACAATGATCGCGCCCTATATTCTGGAACTCTTGTTTTGGGGCGGCATCGCCGGGACCGTTTACGGCGCGTACTGGTTGCTGGCCCATGGTCATTGGTTTTGGTGGATGGCCCTCGTATTCGGCACTCTTGTCACGCGTTTGATCTTCGAGTTCGGCTTGCTGGCCTTTCGCTGCTACGACCGGCTCGTTGAAATACGTAATGCATTGAACGGTCATTCCGCGCAAAACACGCAGTGATCCAGCGAAGCCACAGCTTGATCGGATCCATGGAGATTGCCCGATCGTTGCAAGACCTCTCGAAATTGAGGATAGCGCACACTCAGTCGCACGCCCTTGGCTTGATGTTCAACGTTACAGCATCCCTTGGGCTCATGACGCCGATTTGGACCAATTGCGATTATCGCGCAAGGCGGCGTTGGCGAGGGTGACGAAAGGGAGCGACCATTGAAAACCGTGCATGCGGCCATTCGCGCTGCCGGTAAGATATTTTATTGTAAATAATTTGATAACGCTTCTGAAAAATCCCTTAATGCCTTTAGGCATATTTCTCTTATTCACTTATTGATTGCGCAGTAATGGGTTATATAAAAAGTATCAAATAAAGGGATAGCAATGTTCGAGATCGACATTTGTTTGTATGTGGCCGCCTGCTTGATGTTAGTAATGCAACTCGAGCAACGAAAGCAGAACCACCGCGCGAAAAATAGCCGAATGATGCGAGAGTTCGAACTGCGCAGAATGTAGGCGAATGCCGCCTTGCTGTGATCTGGATCGTTCATGTGCGGCTCCATTTCGCGGGAACTCGTCGCATGTGCAGCCCCGGCAATTGCCATCTGACAGGGT
>JBPCWB010000214.1:0-2744 GCA_051009955.1 Hyphomicrobiaceae bacterium
ACGAGGTTGCCCGCATCATCATCGACGGCTGACCAAGGTCACATCACGACGTTCGGCCGACGATGTTCTCTTTCGCAAGCATCACGTGAATGCCCTTGTTGCCATTGACCACCTGAGTCACGCGCAAGTCAGCAGCGAGGCTGCACAGCGTATAGGCTTCGTGCCGCGCCAGCCCCGTTCGTGCGACGATCAGGTCGATCATCGAACGCAGAGCAATCGTGACGCAGGTATCGAGATCCGGGTCGAACGCCATCGTGATCCAATGCGTCGGCGTTTCCGCCAGCGGCCATTCCAGCGCCATATCATTGCGGGCGTGCAGTTCAAAGGTGCCGACGAGACCGGTCTCGATGGCTGTTACGCACACTTCGCCGTCACCTTGCGCGCCATGGCCATCGCCAACGGAGAACAGTGCGCCGTCCTGGAAGATCGGCAGGTACAATGTCGTTCCGGCGACCAGTTCCTTATTGTCGAGATTACCGCCATTCCGTCGCGGTGGGAGCGTGCTCACCATGCCCCAGTTCTCCGGCGGTGCGACACCCATGACGCCGAAGAAGGGTCTGAGCGGCAACTCAAGACCCCACGGAAGTGTGCCCACCATCCGGTCGGGATCAAGCACAATGTGCATCAGCTGCGGGTCGGGAAAATCATCGGGGAGTGCGCCGGCCAGCGGGCGGATGCGATTGTAGCCCCAGTGGTAATTGAGCCCAATGTCCTTGATCCGGACTTCAAGCACGCCACCGCTTTGTGCGCCGCGAACCGCAACCGGTCCGGTGCAGATGTGACCGGGCAGCTTACAGGGCACCGCATCATGGATCTGTCGCAGGATATCCGGCACGACCAAGGGCGGCTCCGGCATCACGTCCGGACCGCCAGAAACAGTCGAGATCGTCACGGTCTCGCCGCTGCCGACTGTCAGAACCGGTTCGAGTGTTCCGTCGAAGAAGCCCCAGTGTACGGTCTCCGGATTGGCATCGAGTGTGTGGCCCATTGTTTGTCCCCTGAAACGAGTGCTCATCATCTGTATTCTTCGACCGGCGGGATTGGGCGCGAGAAACGATTAGTTGGCCGGCCGACCGCTAACGCGCGTCAAGCCCGCGCCCGCAATTCCAAATCCGACGGGTCAAGTGGGCTCAGCCGCGATGGTGCAAACGGCGTGAGATCGACTTGAGACTTCACGCCGCTTGTCAGAACGTCAGCCAATGCTTCGCCGGTTCCCGGCGCGTTGAGCATGCCCCACACCGAATGGCCGGTGGCGATATAGACGCCTTCAAGATCGCTGGCCGGTCCGATGAGCGGCATGCCATCCGCGGTCACGGGGCGGTAACAGGCCTGCTCGGCAAGAATGTCGGCGTCAGCAAGCTGTGGCACGATGCGCACGGCGATCTCGCGCAACCGTTCGCAGCCGCCGGCTTCAGGCTCCACAAGCGATGGATCGACCGGCAAAGCGCCGGTTCCCGACAACCCGCAGATGTAGAGCGTTCCATCGGCGCGAGGGACGATTTCGGGGGTGAGGACGTCGCCGTCATGATCTTCAAATTCGGCAAAGATCGCCTCCGCAGGAAGCAAGGATTTCGGCCTGAAGACGATGCTGTGCCCTTTAAGGCCGTAGATCGGCGCCAGTTGGATCCACTGGGCAGCGAGCAGGGACCACGGCCCGAGTGCAAGTATCACCGCGTCGCCCGCGACGTGCTCGCCCCCTTCAAGAACAATACCCGTGGTCCGCGACCCATCGGGCGAACGTGCAAGATCGGCCACCGCCGCAATGCGCAGCTCCGCTCCGCGTGCTACAGACGCGTCGACAAGCGATTTCGTGAACGCTTCAGGATCGAGCTGCGCCGTCGTTGTGTGATCGCCAAGTTGGCGACGAAGAGCAGCGTCATGGGTAAGCCATGCGGCCATGTTCACGTCGCTGCCGGCAGATAATGGTCGACGCGCGCTGATGGCCGTACTGAAGGTTTCGACCTTGCGGTATCCGTAAGTGTTGCCCAGGTCATCGGCCCAGTGTTCGTGTAGATCGAAACTGCGCTGCGCCAGCGGTGCGACAGGTGTGCCATCGCACCAGTCCCGGGCGAGAAATCCGCCCGATTTGCCGGACGCGCAGCCGCCCACCCGCCAACGTTCGATGATGGTCACATCGACGCCACGCTTGCTCAAGGCATAGGCACAGGCGGCGCCGATGACACCGCCGCCGCAAATCACAACGCGCATATCTCAGATCCCATTCGAACAATCATAGTCCATGCCTGCACCATAGCTCGGCCCTCGGCAGTTTTCTCACGCGCCTTGCCGCGCCAAGATGACCGCCGCGATAAGTCGGGGAGGCGGCCGAATGCAAATCGACCATACGAACTTTGATGCTGAGTCCATTCTGGATGGCATTCTGGCGTGGGCGCGGATCGAGAGTCCGACCTACCACACCGAGGGTGTTAACGCCGTCATGACACAGGCCGCCGACGAATTGTCCGCGATGGGCGCACAGGTAACGCGCCGACTAGGCGCCAACGGCTACGGCGATATTGCGACGGCGACGTTCGGCCATGGCGCCGGACCGGCGACGCCCGGCATCCTGGTGCTCAGTCATCTCGACACGGTCCATGAGATTGGCACCATCGACGGGCCACTTCCCATTCGGCGCGACGGTGACAAGCAGTTCGGGCCGGGCGTACTCGACATGAAGGGCGGTGCCCGGCTTGCGATCGAAGCCTACAAGGCGGTGCGCCGCTCCGGCGTGTCGCCGCGCCTGC
>JBPCWB010000215.1:0-2702 GCA_051009955.1 Hyphomicrobiaceae bacterium
TAGGCGTTGTCAACATGCTCGCCGATGCGGGCGGTACGCTGGCTGCGGCTCATGAAATGGCCGGCCGTATCGCCCAAGCGCCACCGCAGGCGATTGCCAACGGAAAAAATCTCATCCGCAGTTCGGAGAGCAATTCGTTCGGGCAACAGCTCGATGCCGAAGCGGAAGGCATTGCCGACGCCCTCGGCGGACCGGAAGCGCGCGAAGGTATCGCCGCCTTTCTGGAAAAGCGCTCACCGAATTGGGGGTAGCGCACCGCTCGCGCCAAAACTTGGACTGGTAGGCTACCAGGGCGTGACGTTCTCGTTCGCAGCAGCCTTTGATGCCAGAAACACCGAGTCGTCGAACTTTTCTCGGATCGCCTTGAGCGCCTGCGGCTTGGTGGACCATGCGGTCTTGCGCGCGCCCGTGTACAGCGAGGCCACAAGCATGACCTTGTCCTTCGCGAACGCACGATCGCGCATGGCCTGGAACAATGCTTCGAACGCCTTGTCGTCCGTCCCTGCCGAGCGCAGTTGCGAGACGATTTCTTCCGGCGGCATATCCTTCGGAGATGGCCTGTTCAGCTGCTCCACGGCCTGATCGACGAATTCCTCCACCGTTTCATGATCAGTCTCTGATACAAGCTGTCCAACGGCATCGACCGCGGCGGTTTGTTGCTTTGCACCGGCAGCGCGCAACACGCCTGCAGTCTTCTTCAACGACCTGGCGAGAGTTGAGATGTCCACGACGGACTCCTTGAGCAAGGAGCGGCACTAAATACCCTAAGCCGCCTTCGTTATTCCAAGTTTCCGCAACTCGTTCACGAACTTGGTGACTTTCACATTTTGCTGATTCTGCCGTGCGTCGAAAACTTCTGCAAGCTTTCTTAACGCCGCTGCCTCATCGCGTTCGCCCACTTCTTCGCATGTTTGCGCTAGTTGCAGAAGAAACTGGTGAAACTTTGCAACGGTCACAACTCAATCCTCGTCTTCACCTGTTGGCCGAGTTGGTCAAGCATACCTCGTAAGCCCCGATTGGTGGCCCGTTCGTCGAGATAGGCGATATCGCGGCCCGCATCCTGGTGAAACCTAGCGCGATCCGGGACATTCTGCTGGAAAACATAAGCATTGTCAGGCCAGCTTTCCAGCCGCACAACCTCATCAAGAGAGAGTTCCTTTGGCGCCCAGCCTTTGATCGCGGCTTCCTCGGCAGTCAACCGCGCCGACATTTCTGTCCCGCTAAGCTGATTTGCTGCCGTCATCGTCCCGACCACACCGGCTAACTCCAATCGCGGGTTGAGCGCCGTCTTGAATAGGCCTCGAACTTGGGTCAGCAGTCCGCCGACGTTTCCAATCGATAGTCCGTCGAGGATAGTCGGCACGATAAAGTGCGTGCTGGCACAGAACGCATTTATTGTTCCCATCGAAAGCCTCGGTGGAGTATCGACGATAACCAGATTGTATCGTTGGGCAACGCGTTCGTCGGCAAGGATGCTGGCCAGCGAGAATCGCGGATCCAATTTCTCGAGTTGCAGGAGCCAGCGCATGAGCATTCGGTTCTCCTGGCGATTAAGTTCATATTCCGCAGGCACCAGCGCCATACTGGACAACCTATCGGCCAGCATACGACCAGGATTGAACAAATCCTCGGCAGAAAGGTCACCAGTTAGAATTTTATCAGACTCGGAGTATGGCGTTGTTCTTCCAGCCGCCCTCAGAACCGTCGCCGACAACGAGCCCTGATAGTCGAAATCGACCACCAAGACCCGATAGCCTTGGCGCTCGAAGTATCCGGCAAGGTTGGCTGCAATCGTCGTCTTTCCGACCCCGCCTTTCAGATTTGCAAATGTGACAACTTTCATGCCACTCGCAACTATCTGGTTGATGTAATGGATCGGAAGTTCCGACTTGTGGAACTGCCACAGTTCACTGTCGGGGCGGTCCAGAGCGGATGAGAGTCGCCTGACGTTCTCCAGAGTTTTCTGATCTTCTGGATCAATTGGCGGCCCGGGAGGGATTGGCGGCTGGTCGGGAGAGCGTGGAGGTCGTTTTCGGCGCCAAATAATAGCGGCGACAATCACGCCCAAAGCGAATGAGGCGAGAATGACCACGACGACTGCAGGCGTGTCGGCTGTTTTGAGGAGTTTCAGCAGGTTTCTAACGAAGACTTCGATTTCGCCAAGTATACTCAGCATTAAACGCCTCAACACTAACAACTATCGAGTGGTTGCACCAATCAACTCGCACATTGATCAGTTAACGTAATCACTGAGCTGAGCGCAACAGTTACACCGCCATCCGATCCGCCACTCCGTCAAGATTCTGCTCACTGTGCCTTCTGCGCAAGCACGTGCAGAAACGGCAGGCATAGTAGGCCACCGACAAAGAATGCCGCGCCGCCAGAAAAGAACAGCAGCGTATAGGACCCCGTCGCATCGAGCATGGCGGGCACCGCTAACCCGCCAATGGCTGCCCCAACCCCGTTGGCGACGATTGTCGTCTGCATCATCCCTGTCGTTTGGCTGGCTGATCCAAGATCGCGGGCGCGGGCGGCAATCATTGTCGAAACACCCGGCTGCATGCCGAAGATCACCGTCGATACTGCAAGGTAGGCAAACTCGATCGATAGCGCCGGCGCTGCAATGCCGATGCCGAGAACGAAGTAGATCAGTGCGGTCGCGGTCGCGGTGCCGGCAAGGCGGGCGAGTGCGGCGGCCAGGA
>JBPCWB010000216.1:0-9076 GCA_051009955.1 Hyphomicrobiaceae bacterium
CGCTTCCACTGATTCCGAGGCTCAGGGCTCATTGCATTGAGGAGTACGCCAAAATGCTGACGCAAGATCAGATCGCATTCTATCACACCAATGGGTATCTCATGGTTGAGGATGCGGTGACCCCCGATCAGCTGCAAAGAATGCGCGACATTACCTATGCCTTGATCGAACAATCTCGTGCGGTCACCGAGAGCAACGACGTCTTTGACCTCGACGATGGTCACTCCAGCGATCAACCTCGACTGACGCGGATCAAACTGCCGCACAAGCAGAACCCATACTTCTGGGAAACCCTGAAGAACTCCCATATGACCGAGGTGCTTACGACTTTGCTCGGACCCAACACGGCATTGCAGACAACCAAGCTCAATACTAAGGCGCCGGGTGGTGGCGCGGCCGTCGAGTGGCATCAGGACTGGGCGTTCTACCCTCACACCAACGATGACATGCTGGCCTTTGGCCTGATGTTGGAGGACGTCGACCTGGCCAACGGTCCGCTGCAGGTCATTCCGGGTTCGCACAAGGGCCCCGTGCTGGCTCATACGAACGCGGACGGCGTGTTCTGCGGTGCCGTTGATCCTGATGACCCCGAGTTTGATCTTTCAAAGGCCGTCACGCTGACCGGTAAGGCCGGATCAATGACCGTCCACCATGCCCGCTGTCTCCATGGGTCGGCGCCAAACCTGTCTGATCGCAATCGCTTGATCTTGTTCTATGAGTGCCGTGCCGCCGATGCCTGGCCATTGTTGGGTTCAGGTTCTTATTTGAAGCTTGGTGACGGCAGCCAGCAGTCGCTTTGGGATATTGTCCAGGCGAACGTCATTACCGGTGAGCTGTCGGCGCAACCGCGCTGCGAGGCCGTTCCAGTACGTCTTCCGTTGCCGCCGGCACCTGATGCCGGATCAATCTTCAAGACTCAGAAAACGGGTGGCGCGAAGAGCGCGTTTGCAGCCTGATCAGGCGTATCCTGCGGGTGGCGCGAGGCAATGTGGTCGATGGCGGAGGGGGCCGGATTGCACACGGAGATGGAAGGTGACGTCGTTCTCCTTGGGCTGATTGGTGACCATATTGACGAATCGCAGGCGCCGTACTTGCACCGCGCCGCCGGCCGGCTTCTGGGTAAGACCGTTCGTTATGATCTGCTCGTTCCGGGCCGTATGGGGATGTCGTTTGAAGCCGCGTTTGCGTACTGTGAGGCTCGTGGTTACCGAGCCCTCAACATCACTTATCCGTACAAGGAGCGCGTGACCGCGCTTGTTGATGGCACCGGATCCGAAGTGATCAAGATCGGTTCTGCAAACACGGTCAAATTCGAAGGCCGACCGCCACGCGCCTTCAACACGGACTTCACTGGCTTTGTCGCCGCTTTCCGGCAGATGCTCGTCGATCAGTCACCTGGGCGGGTTTGCATGATTGGTTGCGGCGGCGTTGGCAAAGCTGTTGCTCATGGTCTTGTCGCGCTCGGTGCTCGTGAACTTGTCTTGGTCGATTGCGATCCGGTGCGAGCACAAACTCTCGCTGACACGTTGCGGGCAATCTACGACGACATCGCGGTCGAGGTAACGGTGGATGCAGTCTTGGCTGCGAGGGGCGCAAGCGGCCTGGTCAACTGCACCCCGCTCGGCATGTATGACAATCCTGGTTCGCCGCTTGACGGGGCGGCGATGTCCGGGGCGACGTGGGCGTTTGATGCGGTCTACACGCCTGTCGACACCGATTTCCTGCGCATGGCTGCGGCAAACGGGTTGCGCTGCTTGAGCGGCTACGAACTGCACTTCTATCAAGGCTTGCACGCGGCTGAGATCATTCACGGTGAAACAATTGACCTGCAATCTCTACGCGATGCGTTGACGGAAACCCGTGACTGATGGATGACGGCGACCGGGTTTGGCCGAGGGTTCTGACATTCGATTAAGTGCCATTCGGGATTTCGAAAGAGGTGTTGGGGTCGAACCCGTGCCGTTCGTCTCCAGGATATCCAGCGGCGTTGCTTAGAACGCGCGTCGAACCGATCGTCAGCGATACCCTGACATGCGTGTGGCCGAAGACCCAAGTGTCGATGTTGGGATGTGCAAGGATGAGGTCGTCCAAATCCGAGGCGAACCCGTGATTAATGCTGTTGTTCGCAAATTTAGCGGACATGCACTGATAGCTCGGCGCATGATGCGTCACTACGACGACGCGTTGATTTTTGCGGGCCGCCAATTCCCTTCTGAGCCAGGCCATGGACGCGTCGTGGAGCTCCGCTGCCATATTCGGCGTGAATCGACGCCCGCCGCGTTCGATGACGTAGAAGTCATTCATGGCGCGCCCGACATTGCGAAGCGCAAGTGGATTGCGTCGGTCCATGTCGGCCCAAAGCGTGCAGCATAGAAACGCGATGCCGTTTGTCTCGAAAACCTGATTTTCCAGAAACAACAGTCGGTCATCGGTTATGTGTTCGTGGATAACGTCAGCGCTCGCCTCGATGTCGAAACCATAATGCTCGTGGTTGCCCGCAATATATATCACCGTATTGAATCTTTCCCGGGTCTGGTTGAAAAACGCGTGTGCCTTCTGCCGGGTCTTGCGATTCTGTGCGTCCGTCTTGGTTGGATCGAGACTGCGCGCAACCGTAATGTCGCCGGCGAGGATCAATAGCTCACCGTCGGGAAGCGTAATGTCCTGGTTGCCGAACTCGAGATGAAGATCGGATAGATAGTGAATGCGCATCGTCCACCTATCGTTTCGAGTGCCGCGGCCATAGTAACGCGGGTTGGCGCTGCGTTTCATTCTAGCGGGAAATTGACCACTCTGTTCGCTGCCGCTCAGGAATCGTGGATTCGCCAGCGGGCAGTTTGCGCGGCACTTACTTTGCTCGCGGTATCGATTTACTGACGTCCCCGACTGACCGTATACTTGTGCATTGCATATTTGAGATGATTTCGTGGGCACACCGATGATGCGTTTAGTCCTGACATTGCTGGCCGCGTGCTTGGCCAGTGTGACCATCTCGACTTCAAAGTCGGAGGCACGGTCCTGCGAACTCGCACTCGTCCTGGCGATCGATGTCTCGGGAAGTGTCGACTCGCGCGAGTTTGCGATTCAAATCGAGGGTCTGGCCGCCGCGTTGCGGTCTGACGATGTGGCCAATGCCCTGGCCGCAGCGGGTCCGGACGGTGTGCTGGCAACTGTGATCCATTGGAGCGGCAGCGGCCAGCAGGTGCAGATTGTTCCTTGGACACGGTTGAGCAATCGCAACAGCATCGGCACATTTGCCGGACAGATTCTTCAGTTTCCCCGCCAGTTCGACAAGTACTCGACGGCGATTGGGGAGGCGCTGGCCTTTGCAAATGGCCGGTTCCACGAATTGCCGTTCCGGTGCCGGCGGCGCGTGATCGACATCTCCGGGGACGGGCGCAACAACGAAGGGTGGTCGCCGCATCTTATTCGCAATCAGGTCGTGCGCCAGGGCATTACCATCAACGCGCTGGCTATTCTGGCCAGCGAGCCGGAACTGATGACCTATTTTCAACAGCACATCATTGGCGGCGCGGGATCATTCGTGATCAGTGCGGATCGCTTTGAAGACTATCCGGCCGCAATTAAGCGCAAGCTCGTACGTGAAATCCTGCCGCCGATCGCATTCGAGATCGACGCGGTTCGGGGCGTCCGCAAGCGCATCAATTGACTGCGCTCCAGTGCCACCAACGTGGCCCGGATCCAGCGAGCGCTGGTGCGATCCGTATAGAAAAAGGCCCTTGCCAAGAACAAGGGCCTTTTTGCTGTCGACCGGACTGCTGGCCGTGCATGAGCAGCCAGAGCCAAGTCAATCAGATCAGGTTGCGAGTTGATCCTTGATCGGCAAGTTGCGAATGCGTTTGCCGCTGGCATTGAAAATCGCGTTTGTCAGAGCGGGCAGGAAGGGCGGAACACCCGGTTCCCCAACCCCGGTGGCATGCACCGAGAAGGGATGTGGCACGATGTGGGTGTATACATCCTCAGGGAAATTGTCCGAGCGCACCATCTCGTAGTCATGGAAGTTGCTCTCCTGAACTTCGCCATCCTTGAATGTGACGCCGGAATGGAGCGCCGTTGTCATGCCAAAGACGCAGGCCCCTTGCATCTGCGAACGGATGCGCTCCGGGTTGGCGGCAAAACCGCAGTCGATCGCGACGTGGACCGACGGCACGGTCACCTTCCCATTCTCTACCTTGGCGTGGACGACAGTCGCAATGTAGGACACGAAACTGCGGTGGGCCGCGATGCCAAAACCTTCGCCATCCGGCAGCTTCTTGCCCCAATCCGCCTGTTTTGCAGCGAGATTGATAACGTTGATCAAGCGGCCAGTGTCGAACGGGAATTCCTTCTCAGGCTCATACTGGTTCCAGAATTTTCCGGGAAGGCCACTGGTTTTGGCGTCCAGTACTCTTGCAGATCCGATGAGTTCAATCAGGAAATCCTTTTGGTCCTTGCCCAGTTCCGCGGCCAGTTCAGCCGTCGCTGATTGGACGGCAAAGGCGCGCGGAATGTTGGAGACCGAGCGGAACCAGCCAACCCGGGTGTGGGCCAAGGCCTTGCACTGCTCGGCGCCGATGTTGGCAATCTCATAGGGGAGATTCTCCAGCCCCATCCCGACTTCGATTTCGTGCTGCACTCCCTTGTCAGCGACGAACGTCGACAGGAACGACGGCGCGGCACTGCGGTGGCGCCAGGCAACCACCTTGTTCGCCTTGTCCAGTCCGACATCGATCCGTTCGACGGATGACGTGTGGTAGTAGCTGTGACGAATGTCGTCCTCGCGCGTCCACTGCACACGCACCGTGCCGCCGATCTCCTTCGCGAGAAAGGCCGCTTCGGTTGCAAAGTCGGCTTTGGATTTGCGACCGAAGCCGCCGCCCAGCAACGTGACGTTGACGGTCACGTCTTCGGGTTTCAGGCCGAGGTAAGCGGCCGTGTCCGTGCGGGCCGTGTAGGGGCTCTGCACAGGCGCCCATATTTCGACTTTGCCGTCCTTGAAGCTTGCGATCGCGGCCGGTGGCTCCATTGGCGCATGGGCGACGTGGTGCTGATAGTACTCGTAGGTCTTGACCGTTGCCGCGCCTTTCAGTGCGCCATCCGGATCGCCCTGTCGGCGCGCAGATTTTCCGGGATTGGCGACCGATGCTCTGAGTTCCTTTTCGTAAGCTTCCGAGTTGAAACTCCCATGTTCGCCACGGTCCCAATCGATCTCAAGTGCCTCGCGACCCTTGAGTGCGGCCCAGGTGTTGCTTGCAACCACCGCAACGCCGCCCAACGGCTTGAACTTGGAACCGAGACCGGTCAGCGGAACGCGGACAATCTTTTCGACTCCGGGAACGGCCCGTGCTGCAGCGTCGTTGACGGACTTGATTTTTGCACCGACGACCGGTGGCCGTGCAATAACGGCAACCTTGGTGTCCGGCAGCTTGACGTCGGCACCGTAAACGGCCTTCCCCGTCGTGATGTCGTGCAGGTCAAAAATCTGGACCTGGCCTTTGCCAATATATCGAAATTCCGCGTCGGTTTTGAATTTGAGATCAGAGCGCGGTGGCGTCGGCAGGGCCATGGCCGCTTCGGCGAGCTCACCATAACCGAGGCGCGTTCCCAGGGTGCGATGGATGACCTGGTGATCGGAGGCTTTGACGTCGGTAACATCGACGCCCCATTGTCGCGCCGCGGCCTGCTCCAGCATCAAGCGCATTGCGGCACCCATTTCACGCATGGGCTGGATGTGATGGCGCAGGCTGCGCGAACCATCGGTGTCCTGGTTGCCGAATTTGAGCTCGTCGCCGGGCGCCTGCTCTATCTTGACCCGTGCCCAGTCGGCTTCCATTTCATCGGCGATGATCATCGGCAGCGTCGTACGCGAACCGGTTCCCATTTCCGAGCGGTGGGCGATGATTGTCACATCACCGCTGGGTGCTATCGCAACAAAAATGTGCGGGTCGTTGCGCGTGCCGTTCGGCAAGTTGGTGCCGTTCGTCGGGTAGGCCGTGAACGCTTCCGCGTGCGATGGCAGGAGATGCGCGGCCATGACGAAGCCGGTCAGCCCTTGCAGAACACGACGACGGCTGAGTTCCACACCGTCGACCTTCTGTAGCACAACGTTGAGCGTTTGAGCCGGAAGGGCGGTGGAGCGGTTTGCAAAATCTTCGAGTTGTTTCAACATGATTATGCCCCTGTCGATGCCTGGCGCACAGCCGTGATGATGCGTTGATAGCATCCGCAGCGGCAGACATTGCTGCGCATGCCTTCGAGGATTTGATCGTCCGTCGGTTTCGGATTTTCCTTAAGCAGCGCGGCTGCCTTCATGATCTGACCGGACTGGCAGAAACCGCACTGCGGTACGTTCTGATCGCGCCATGCGACCTGGACCGGATGCTGGCCATTGTCGCTCAGGCCCTCGATCGTCGTGACCGACTTGCCATCGAGATCCGCCATCGCGACCAGGCAGCCGAATTGAGCCACGCCATCGACATGGATTGTGCAGGCGCCGCACAGGCCGGTGCCGCAGCCATACTTCGTTCCCATCAAGCCGAGCTCGTCGCGGACGTACCAGAGTGCTGGCATCGTCCCGTCGCCGTCAAACGTGTGTTCAACACCATTCACTTTCAGTTTCATCTGTCCCACTTTCCTCCTCTTTTTTTGGCGCTGCGAATATTCATTCGTGTCCACTCGTTTGAGACACGGCGACTCGCATGGCCCTGACGCTGTTCGTCAAATGTGTTCTTGTTATCCCGGCTTCACTTCGCAGCTTCAGAATCTCCGGGATGAGTCGGAGCGGCCCGTGCACAATGTGTGTTCGGAGTATTACACCGCTCTCTGATCATCCAAGCACCTCGGGGAGGGCGTGGCAATACAACTTTCTCAATAGGCCTGCTGCGACTGTACGAACGTACAGCGAATCTGCATGTGCGGTTGCGATGGTCAGGGCGATCAGAAGGGCGTGATGGCGGCCTCTGCCAGTACGTGAGCCAATGACTGGATTGGTGCCATCGTACTTTCGACGTTCAGGCGGTGTGAGGTGAGCAGGCGCCAATGGCATTGCTGATGTGACTTCGAGCGGATGAGCCCCGTTAGAGCCCGAATACCGCCTTCAGCTGGAGCTGGCGACAAAGGAGAAACCTTGGACGATTTCCTGTGATCCGGGCCGGTACGGCGGACCGTTTGTCATCGCCGTTGTCGGATCCAATTTCATACCGCATCGATCGATGAGCCAACTTGGGAGCCGGCGAATGGAGTTGCATTCCGCCGGCTTCTCTCTTTGTGACACGGCCAGCGTGGTTGCTACGAGCCGGAGTTGCGTTGGCCGATCAATTCGCTGGCCTTTTCGGCAATCATGATCGTCGGTGCATTTGTGTTGCCACTCGTGATCGTTGGCATGATCGATGCGTCGACGACGCGCAGTCCCTCGATGCCATGCACGCGCAATTGGTCGTCGACGACGGCGTGTTCGTCATGGCCCATCTTGCAGGTGCCGACCGGATGGTAGATCGTCTGACTTATTTCACGTGCTGCGGCGTGAAGCTCGTCGTCGCTCTGCAGATGACCGCCGGGCAGATGTTCTTCTTTCACGAGCGGCGCCATCGGCTGGGCGGCCATGATTTTTCGTGACACCTTAATGCCCTCGACAGCCGTCCATCGGTCCAGCTCCGTTGCCAGGTAATTGGGGTGAATGGCTGGATGACTGTGGGGATCTGAGGATTTCAGCGCGATATGGCCCCGGCTTTCGGGCCGCAGCTGGCATGTCGAGGTCGTGAATGCGGAAAAGCGATGGGTGCCTTCGCCGGGTTTGTCCGCCGATAGCGGCTGTACGTGGAATTGGATATCCGGCGCGACGAGGTCTGGTCGGGTGCGCACGAAGGCGCAGACCTGGCTGGCGCCCATGGTCAATGGTCCGGTTCGGCGCAGGGCATATTCAATGCCCATGGCGGCCTTGCGCAGCGGGTTGCGGAGTTGATCGTTGAGCGTAATCGGCTTTGTCGTTTTGAAGACCATGCGAATCTGCAGGTGGTCCTGGAGATTTTGACCAACGCCGGCCAAATCATGTGTGACCGTAATGTCGTGTTCGCGCAAATGCTCGGCCGGTCCAATACCGGACAGCATGAGAATCTGTGGCGAACCGATGGCGCCGGCGGCGATTATTATTTCGCGGTCAGCGTGGACGCTCTGCTCTTCGCCTTTCTGATCGAGCACGACGGCATCCGCCCGCCGTCCATTGAAAGACAATCGTTTGACGTGAGCGTTCGTGGCGACCGTTAGGTTCTTGCGATGCCGAACGGGATGGAGATAGCCGACGGCCGTCGAGCAGCGCCGGCCGTTGCGCGCCGTCAGCTGGAAGTAGCCGGCGCCCTCCTGTTGAGCTCCATTGAAATCGTCATTGCGCGGGATGCCGACTGCAGCGGCCGCTTCGATGAAACGATCGCAGATCTCGCGATGAATGCGCATGTTCGAAACACCAAGTGGTCCATCCGACCCGTGGTAGTCGTCGCTGCCGCGTTCCTGATCCTCAGCGCGCTTGAAATAGGGTAGGACATCTTCGAAACTCCATCCGGCGTTGCCCAACTGGCGCCAATGATCGAAGTCTGTACGGTGCCCACGGATGTAAAGCAGGCCATTGATGGCAGATGAGCCGCCGAGTGTTTTGCCGCGCGGCCAGTCGAGCGAACGTCCATCCAGGCCCGGATCAGGTTCCGTCCTGTAGCGCCAATCCGTTTCCGGATTGTGCATCGTCTTGAAGTAGCCGACAGGAATGTGAATCCACGGGTTGTTGTCGGGGCCGCCGGCTTCGATCAACAAGACACGATGGCGCGGATCCTCAGACAGCCGGTTGGCCAGAACGCATCCGGCCGATCCGGCGCCGACGATAATGAAGTCGAAGCGCGATCCTGCCAGGCTGGCCATCATTCCCTCGTTCGCGGCGTGGTCGTTGTCTCAATCGTGCAGGTTCGGTCGAGAGAGCGTTTCGGACCTTGCGAACGGCGAGCAACTTTCAAATTCTAGACAAATACATCCCATTTATGAGAATACTTTGTTGCCGAGTCAAAGGCATTCGGCCAGAGTTATCTGGAATTGT
>JBPCWB010000217.1:0-2644 GCA_051009955.1 Hyphomicrobiaceae bacterium
TCGTTCATGAATGCGCTCAAAATCCGCCAGATCGGCAATTCGCTCGGCGTTGTCCTGCCTAAGGATGCGCTGAACCGCCTGAACGTGAAGGAAGGCGATCAGCTGTTCCTGACCGAGGCGCCGGACGGCTCCGTTCGTCTTACGCCCTATAATCCCGATTTCGAGGAGCAGATGGAGATCGCCCGCGAGGGCGCGGGTGCTTACCGCAACGCGTTGCGCCAGCTCGCCAAATGAGCGCACCGCGCTGGGTGCTGCGTGCGGTGGTCGACGCCGTGCACGATCAGCAGCTGGCCGAGCATGGCGGCGCGGCCGGTTTGCGCGATGAAGGCCTGCTCGAGTCGGCCCTGGCACGCGCCCAGCATCTCCATGCCTATGGCGAGACCGATCTCTGCACGCTGGCCGCCGCCTATGCCGGCGGCATTGCGCGCAATCACCCGTTCGTCGACGGCAATAAACGCACGGCGTTTCTGACTGCCTACGTCTTCCTGCGCCTGAACGGCCAGACGCTGATCGCGAGCGAGGCAGAGGCGGTCGAGATGATGATGGCGATGGCGGCGGGCGACATCGACGATCAAACCTTCGCCGACTGGCTGCGACGCAATGTGGAGCCAGCCGATAGCTGACCTCGGCGGTCGGCCCATCATCCATCGCTGATCGATGGGACGGGAAATCTTAGCGTAGGCTCTGCCCTGATCTCGGTATCCATTGAATGCTTCTTGACGCAACTGCCCAGGGCAGCTGGCCGGCGAACGTCGATCCTCGTCCGCAGCCTTCGCTTGTTGGTCCCCAAGCTGGACAAATTCGTGCAGATCCTGGGGACCAGCTGGACATTTGGGGGACCATGCGTGCAACGCGTCTGGACGCGTTGGGTAGTACCGGCCTGCGGCGCCCTCTTAACAAGGTGATCCCGTAAAGCCGGGTTCGTTGGTTCCAGAAAAACCGAGCCATGCCGCGCTGCGCGCGGGCTCTCTATTTGCTGACCCCGACGGCTTCTCACCGCCGGTCGGTCGGCGCTGCGCACCTCCTGCCCGTCGCTGAGAAGCCGTCACACAATATGCAGCTATCGCTGCTTGCGCAAATGCGCAAGCTGGGACCTAGATCGACGCCGTCAGAGCTCGTTATGCCCGCGTTGCCTGCGTTTTCTTAGATCCGGGCAGTTGCGCAAACGGGCACTCCGGCATGAAGAGCGCGTGCGCACTGTATTTTCAGTTTCGACTGGCCTGCGCAAGGAAGAACCGTGATCCTTCAACGCATTCCGGCACATTTGCGCACGGCGTGCGCATTGCGCAAGGATCGTCCATCATTTGCGCAAGCGTGAACCGGCCATTTGCGCAGGAATGGTCGCTCAAAAACGCTTCTCGAAAAGCGTCCACTTTGCCCGCACCGGACCCAATTTTGGCATCCGTGCGGGCAACATTTTCTCTGGCCCACTGCCACAATGCGGCGATGAGCAAGGCTTCGGGGAGTTGCAAGATGCCCTTTGCACGATGGCATGGCTTAGAGCAATCAATGATCGTCTGTGACGGTGTCGTGGTTGGGTCTGCCGGATGGACACAGGCCTCGGACACCAAGACCAAGACGACAGCCGTGATCCGGGCCGAGACCGATGATCATTTCTGATCTGGCAAACGGTCTTGTGTCGAGCGTCGCCGACGTCGCCGATCGGAAGCGTGACACGCGATCGCGCATGCCCTCGGCAATCAGCCCGCAGGCGATCCGCCGAAGGCACCGGCAAGATAAGGCCCCGGATGACCGTCGGCACAAGCTCTGCTGGCTGCTGTCCGAGGCGCCCGAACAGGTTTCTGCACCTTCCAAGGTTCTCCAGGTTTCGAAGACCGCTCAGTTCGTTTCGCTTCTATCGGGGAGCGCAACCAGATCGAGAACCAAGAAGGGCTGCAACTGTGCATTCGCCAGGCCTGGCTTCTGGCTTCGATCTCTTGCCGCCGATGAAGGAAAAGGCCCATGAAACTTCGCGCTGTCATCGCAGATGCGATCGAGCAGGCCCTCCGCGAGCAATCGGACCAGTCCACTCCAAAGAACTGGATGGCGCCTCGCGAGGCGGCTCAATATCTCCGATGTACCACCCAACATCTTCAAATGCTGCGGGCTCGGCGGGCGGGGCCGACCTTCGTCAGGTTCGGCCGCCTGATACGTTACGCGCGAAAAGATTTGGACAGCTATCTGTCCGAGCGGCGAGTCGAGACCAAGCCCTGATATCGATCTTTCCTCAGCTTTGACGAACGCCGAAGGCGGCGCAGCGTCCACGCTCGCCTCGCCTCAGACCGGCGTCTTCGGCCATGACGGAAGCTCTGGGCGTGTATAAGGATGTCGAAGGGAAGGAAAGAAAGGACCATGCCGATGACATCCCCATTCGAAGACGGCATCGCTTTCGTCGAGGGCGCGTTCTTCCCGATCCACGAAGCGCGCATCTCATTGCTCGACTGGGGCTTTCTCCGGTCCGACGCCTGCCAGGACACCGTCTCGGTCTGGAACGGCGCGTTCTTTCGCCTTGACGATCATCTCGAACGCTTCGAGCGCAGTTTTTCACGTTTGCGCATGACCTGCCCGCATGATCGCGGCGAACTGCGCGCGCTTGCGATCGAGGCGGTTCGCCTCGCCGGCTTTCGCGAAGCCTATCTTCAGC
>JBPCWB010000218.1:0-7222 GCA_051009955.1 Hyphomicrobiaceae bacterium
ACCGGTTATCGGCTCAAGCAATAGCCCCTACCCTACGATCCGCCCCGACTCCATCACTTGGTCAGCCGGGGCGAAACGCTTCGATCATGTGATGTCCTGGAGAACATCACTGAGAATGGTCGTGGCCCGACGAATTTCGTCAGCAGTGACGTTCAGCGCCGGCATGAAGCGCAGCGTGTCGGGTCGAGGCGCGTTGATCAGCAGGCCTGCTGCAAATGCGCGTTGGTAAACATCCGCGGCGATGTCCCTCTGAAGGTCCAGCGCCAGCAGCAGCCCATGGCCGCGCACGCCGCCGAGTGCATTGTTCTCTGCGATGCGTTCCAATTCGGACTTGAGGAGGCGCCCCATATCGACGACGCCCTGCAGAAATGCCGGTTGCGATACGACATCGAGAACAGCGAGGCCGGCCGCGCACATCAGCGGGTTGCCATTGTAGGTGCCGCCCTGGTCACCATGATCGAAGCAGCTGGTCTGGGTTGTGGCGAGCAAAGCACCGAGCGGGACGCCGCCGCCTATCCCTTTCCCAAGAGCCATGATATCGGGTGAGATGCCGGCACGCTCGTAGTCGAACAGGCGTCCGGTTCGACCGATCCCGGTTTGAATTTCGTCGACAATCAGTAGCAAGCCACGCTCTTGCGTCAGCTCTCTGAGACCTCGCAAGAAATCACGCGACGCGGGCCAGACACCTGCTTCGCCCTGGATCGGTTCGAGCATGACGGCAACAGTGTTCGGCGTGATTGCGCGCTCGACGGAGGTGATGTCGTTTAGGGCTGCCTTTGGAAAACCTGCGACCTTGGGCTCGAAAAGCGTTTCGAAGGCCTTCTTCCCCGAGGCCGACATGGCGGCGAGCGTTCGGCCATGAAATGCACCGTCGAAGGTGACGATTTCGAATGCCCCACCGCGATGAAGCTGACCGTACTTACGTGCGAGCTTGATGGCACCTTCGATCGCCTCTGCTCCGGAGTTTGTGAAAAAGACCTCGTCGAAGCAGCTCAACGACACGAGCTGGTCGGCCAGCTTGATACTCGGTTCGTTGTAGAAGGCGGGGCTTGGCGTAATGAGTGACGCCGCCTGGTCGGACAACGCCTTGACCAGCGTCGGTGGGGCGTGTCCGAGGCAATTGACGGCCCAGCCTTGGACGAAGTCGAGGTATTCACGTCCGTCGCTGTCCCAAAGTCGTGAACCGCGCCCGTGCGTGAACACGACTGGCGGACGGGCAGTAATATTCATGAGTGTGCCGGTGGGTGTTGTTTCGTCGCGCATGGCGAACCTCCTTTTTGGCAGACACAAAGAAAAAGGCCACACGGGTCGCGTGTGGCCTGCGGAAGATCAGCTTGAACGGTGAGAGTGTTCAGCGTCTGCGTCGGACACGGCGCGACCAGGCATCATCGCTCGTACGGCGGCGCCTTTGGGAATGCAGCAGTGTCCGTGTGTTCGTCATGAGCGCCCTATGGCCCTCGGGGCCGGCGCTGTCAAGTGGGTTTGTGATCTGCCTGGTCGTCAGGTGAATGTTGTCGCGGGTAACGCGACGTGTCAGGTGTTCGTAGTGCAACTCGACACGCATGCGGTCGCAGATAATGCGGAGGTGCGGAACGTCTCAGCCTCTATTGACTGGGTCAGAGCTCCTGGTTTCAACGGGTAACCTACAAAAGATGTGCAAGCTGTTTATTCAATCTAAAGTTGTTTGAATCATCCTGTCGCTGTCTCCCGTTTTGCCTTGTTGGCCAAGATGTATCGGCTCCTGTTTGATATCGATTTGAACCCCGTTTGGCGGCTCTGGTCCCAATTGCACTGGTGGCCGGGCAGGCGTTGTGCGTCGGAGGCGCAACTCGCGGCGCTGCATGATCCGTCGGCGCGCGAGCAACTGTTGGCCATTGCCGAAGTGACATCGGATTGGATCTGGCTGACCGACAGCGCGCACCGCTTTGTGTATGTGAGCCCGAAGGTTTATGACCACATCAAGTTGCGGCCAGAGGACTTGATAGGGCGGACGCGACGGGAATGCATCAGCGTCGTGCCGGGTCCGGGCCTTACCAAACTTGAGATGCGCGTGCGCAGTTTCGCACCGTTCAAGGACATCCAATACAGTTGGATCGGCGACGACGCCTGCAAATACCATGTGGAAGTGAGTGGCAAGCCGCTCTGGAATACCGACGGCAGTTTTGCCGGATACCTCGGTTCGGGACGCTGCATCACCGATCGGATCGAGCAGGAGTTGAACCTGTCCAGGGCGCACAGCGAACTCAAGTTGCGTGCGCAGACCGATCCTTTGACCGGGCTCTACAACCGAGACTTTTTCAATCGCACGCTGCATCAACTGTGTTCTGATCGCCGCTCTTCTTTCCTACTCATTCTGGTGGATCTCGATCATTTCAAGAAGATCAATGACAGTATCGGCCACCAAGCCGGCGACCAAGTCCTGGTGGAATTTGCCAAACGCCTTGTGAGCGTGGCGCGGTGTGAAGATCTCGTTTGCCGGATCGGTGGCGATGAGTTCGCCATCCTGGCACAGGCGCAGGAAAGCCTGGATGCGGGTGCCTCGATGGCGGGCCGCCTGCTGGACCTCCTGCAAAGACCCATCGAAGCCGACGGGCGGCAATTGATCGTGTCGTCGAGTGTCGGCATTGATGGCCTGAACGCGGACAGCAGCAAACGAGATGCACACACGCTGATCCGAAATGCAGACCTGGCATTGTACCGGGCCAAGTCGCTGGGACGGTCCAAGGCCATCTGCTTCGACGAGGAGATCGAAAGTTCCTATCGCGAGGAGAACGAGCTTCTGATCGAACTCGAGGATGCGATCGCACTACGCAAGATCGAGGCCTACTTCCAACCGATCGTCGACGTCGAATCGCGCGGGATTGTCGGAGTGGAGTCGTTGGCGCGATGGCAGCGGAGCAATGGTGAGTTTGTGTCTCCGATCAAGTTCATCACCTTGGCGGAACAGCACGGTCTCATTGATGAACTCGGCAAGCTTGTCCTGGCCAAGGCCATCGAAGCCAGCCGGCAACTCGATGACTCGATATACGTGTCATTCAACGTCTCGATCGAGCAACTTGGCCGCGGCGACTTTCTAGATACCGTTCAAGCTGAGCTAAAACGCCACGATGCTTCAGCCAGGCGCTTTCATCTCGAAGTCACCGAATCCGTCTGCATGGGTGAAAACCAGGCCGTTCTGGACGAATTGGAAGCGTTAAGTGCGCTCGGCATCCAAGTGGTGCTCGACGACTTCGGTGCCGGCCATTCGTCGCTGTTTTACTTGCAGCGCTTTGCATTCTCCAAAATCAAGCTGGACCGCGCCTTCCTGAACAACATTGAGATGGAACGCTCGCGGGCGATCTTGTATTCGATTTCGGCGCTTGCCGATGCCATGGGCACACCGGTCGTCGCTGAGGGCGTCGAAACCGATCGTCAACTGCAGGTCGTGCGAAGCGACGGCATTGCTGAAGCGCAGGGCTATCTTTTCTATCGTCCGATGCCGCTGTCAGACCTGCACGGGTTGGCCTTGGAGCACGGCATCATGGTTTCTAATGGCACGTCCACAATGTTTTGCGTGGATTAGCGGGCGCATCTTTAGTTCAGGCTAGCAGTTGAGCGGAGCAAGCCAGCCGAGCAAGTCAGGCGGCCAAGCAATGGCCCGCCGGCGTGCTTTGCGGTGCCAATCCCACGGACCAGCGACCCTTGCATCAGCGTGTGTGCCGTCTCTCCGGCTGTCACCGACCCGCTTTTCTGTCCATGGCGTCGCGTCCGGCGCTAGGATGTCTGGGAGCGTGGACCATGTTGCGGTGCATAGTTCGGTTCAAACCCAATCGATCGCTTTCCCACTCGATGGAAAAGTATCGGCTGCTCTGGAAGAGATCCTCTTGATGTTGCGTTCTTCACTGCTCTGAGTAATTCAAGTATAAATTGCAAAAGCGATCTGTCAATAAATATTAATAAATAACTTTTCAATTGATAATATTTATTTCTTTGGTTCCAAGATTATTGTTATTATCCCCATAACCGATGGATGGTCGTTCGGCGTTGGGTTTAATGTTCAGTCATTTGTCCGGGAATCGCCACGACGTGGTGGGAGAGGGAGGTCCGCCCGACATCCAGCCAAACCGGGAGAACATAGCAGCTTCTTGATGAGCAATTCGCGTTGTCAGTCAGGTTGATGCGGAGTCTTGATAGACTTGACTGTCCCGTTTTGCCGGTGAGGGCAACTGACCACGCATCTGTCGATCGGGCGGGCGCATTCGCCGCCCCGATTATGATCTGATGCTAGCGTGGATTCAATAAAACTATAAACTCAAATCAATTAGAGCAATCTTTTTCTAACTATTTGGAATTTAGTTACCATTATACTGATTATTAGCAATGAATGGAAGAATGGCGGGCATTGTGCCGTCGCTGCCGTGCCGAATCTGGTTCGGTAAACCTACGTGATTGCTCGAACGAGAGTTTGCGATGTCGGAGAGCGTGCATCCCGATCCAAGAGCAGAGTCAGCTAACGATTGTATACGGCCTCCGGCACTGAACCGGAAGTGACCTCGCCGCATCGCGGTGTGACACAGTCGATGAGCAACTTTGCGAAGCCGATCGCCTTTGCAGAGCGTGCAGCATCCGAACCGCAAGTGAGGCTCGACGATTTGTGCGACCTGCTCAGGGGCTGGCTGTGGGAGATTCGGCAGGATCTGAAATTCACATACTTTACCGAAAGCGTCGAACGGCTCGCTGGAAAGCCACCGGAATGGCACTATGGTAAGTCGCGTCGCGATGTCGGAAGCCTCAATCATAAATCGAAGGTCATTCAACGGCATTTCAAGCAGCTTGAGGCCCATGAACCGTTCGACCCGTTGGAATTTGGACGCATCGAGAACGGCAAGTCCATTTGGATGCGGGTGCCCTGGCGGCACGTATCGTCGAGACTCTCTCGCACGCGTTCAACATCGACGGGCAACAGATCCAGATTGGCGCAAGTGTCGGAATCGCGATGGCCCCGTGCGATGGCTCCGATCCGACGGAGCTGTTGAGGAGTGCTGATCTTGCGCGCTACGAGGCGAAAAACCGCGGACGGTCGGCATTCTGCTTTTTCGATGAACAGCTCAACGTGAGCGTCAATGACCGGCGGACGCGCGAGGACGAGCTTCGCCCAAGTATCGTGCCGAGGCTTCTAGTTCATAACGGCGCCCGGGCCCGGCGTAGCGGCCGCGGGACACTTACCCAAAATAATCATTCCCAGCACTTCGTCCTTGGTGACGTCTTGGGTGTTGGCCGATCCCACAACCTGGCCGTTCTTCATCACCGTCACGCGATCGGCGAGATCGAATACGTCGTGGATGTCGTGACTGATCAGGAAGATTCCGATGCCGTCCTTCTTGAGCTGTTTGGTCAGTTCGCCAACCTGGGCCGTCTCGGCGGGACCAAGCGCCGCCGTCGGCTCGTCCATGACCAGGATGCGTGCATTGAACAGGATCGCGCGCGCGATCGCGACGGACTGGCGCTGGCCGCCCGAGAGCAGTTTGACCGGCTCCTTGAAGCGCTGGAAATTGGGATTGAGGCGACCCATGACCTTGCGCGCCTCGGCCTCCATCGCAGCATCGTCCAGCGTGCCCCAACTGGTACGCAGTTCTCTGCCGAGGAACAAGTTGGCTGCGGCGTCAACATTGTCTGCCAGTGCCAGGGTTTGGTAGATCGTCTCAATGCCCAGAGCTTTGGCATCCCGTGGATTGCTGATGCCGACTTCGTTGCCGTTAACGAAGATTTGTCCGGCATCGCGCCGGTACGCGCCGGAGAGTATCTTGATCAACGTTGACTTGCCGGCGCCGTTGTGGCCGAGCAGGCCGACGACCTCGCCGGGATGGAGATCGACCGACGCATGATCAACGGCTTTGATGCCGCCAAAGGCAATTGAAATGTCGCGCAATTCCACAAGAGGAGCTCGGTTGGCTTGTTCCGTCATGGTTTGTCATCCCTGACTAGCGTTTGGCGGCTGCCGCGCGCCGCTGGCGCGCGGGCGATCAATGTGTCGTGGACCTAAGTTTGGCGGCGGTACAAATGATCGATCCAGACAGCGATGACCAAGACCGAGCCGACGACAATTTGCTGAATAGCCGCGTCGAAGCCGATCAAGACCATGCCCGTCTGCAGAGATTGCATGACCAGGGCGCCGAGTATGGCGCCGTAGATCGTCCCGATCCCACCGCCCAGTGAGGTGCCGCCGATGACGGCGGATGCGATAACGTAGAGTTCGTCCAGCGTCCCAAGTGCGTTCGTTGCCGAATTGAGTCGCGCACTGGCGACGGCGGCAGACAGGGCGCACAAAAAGCCCATGAGCGCAAAGATCTTCAGCGTCACCCAACGGGTGTTGATGCCGGCCAGTTCCGCAGCTTCCGGGTTGCCGCCGATCGCAAACACGTAGCGTCCGAACCGTGTCCGAGTGGCCAGAAATGTCATGGCGATACCGACGAAGATCAATATCAAAACCGGTATCGCGAAGCCATGCGAGATAAACAAGCCGGTCTCAGGAACAGTGATGCCGGTCCGCTCGGCGAATTGCCGGACGATGCCGCGTGGCCAAGGATATGAGTTCACCAATAAGACGAACCCGATGACTGTGCCGCAGCCGACGATGGACAGCAGGAACTCCGCCCACACCGGGCGCAAGGGAAACTGAAAACGTTTGCGCTGGCGTCGCGCAGCGATGATGAGGGCAACGATCCCGCAACAGGCCAGCGCCCCGACGATCCAACTGCCGGTCGCGCCGATGGCGCCATAGGGCCCGCCGCCCAGCAGCGCGAAGGTCGAATCCACAGGAGAGATCGTTTCGCCGCGAGCTGTCAGGAAGGCGGCGCCCCGCCAGACCAACAGTCCGCCAAGTGTCACGATGAAGGCCGGGATCTGGAGATAGGCGATGAGATAGCCGTGAAAAGCGCCGATGAGCGTTCCGGCGGCCAGGCCCGTCAGAATGGCCAAAATCCAAATCATGGGGTGGCCGAAGCCGAGATAGTCGGGCAAGACCCAGACCTGCATGATCGCCATCATCATGGCGCAGATGCCCAGCACCGATCCGACGGAGAGATCAATATGGCGTGTGACGATGACGAACACCATCCCGGTGGCCATGATGCCGATGGAAGATGTCTGGACGGAAAGGTTCCAGAGATTTCGCGGGGTCAAGAAGGCGCCGAAGCCATTGACGATTTCACCATAGACGTGGAAACCGATCCAGATCAGCGCA
>JBPCWB010000219.1:0-7329 GCA_051009955.1 Hyphomicrobiaceae bacterium
CCCCCACAAATCGTTGTGGCTTTTGTTCTTTTTGGTGCCGCTTTTAACACTCTTTTTTCTCTCTTTTCTGTTTTCCTTTTCCTCCCCCTTCGAGGCCAGCGGCGCTGCAGACCGGCTTGATTTGGTCGTTGATGCGCGTGTGTTCGATCGTCGTCTGCGTTGCGGCTCGGGCTCCGCGACAACCGACAAGTTGGGGGCCACCCTCAGGGCGAATGCCGCTCGCAGAATCGCCGTTCGCAGTGACGCCGCATCGGACTGCACCGAGCCGCACGCCTCCGCCGCTAGCGCCGCAATCAACCGAGCATCAGTGCCGAAGTCGCGCGGTCGCTGCGCCAATTGACCGGCAAGAAGTCGGCTCGCGCGCGCGCTCAAGGCCTTGCCGGAATTGAATCCGCTTTTGATTTTGTTGCCGAAGGCCCTCTCGAGCGCGACCACGGCCAGTGCGTTTCGCAAACGGGCGGGACTCGGCAAGCGCTTGCCCGGTAGGCTATAGGACTGCTGCAAGATCGCTGCACGCAAACCGTCGGGCCGCAACAACGTGCGCAGCCGCCGCTCGCTTTCTCCAGCCAGACCCAGCGCACTCGCAACCAGCCGCACGTCTCGAATCTCGGCCCAGTCGGCCGGGACATCCTTGCAACCAAGCTGCTGTGCGACCCACTGCTGGCCGCGGTCCGTCAGAACGAAACGATTGCGCGAAGCCCTGAGGAGACCAGAAGCCGTTGAGACTTCCAAGGCCGAATCGATATGACCGCGCAATTCCGACGGCGACAGCTTGTGGGCGGTCAATGCTCCAACATCGCGCATAACGTCGGACCGCGTGGCGCCGCCTTTCGCCGCCGCTCGACTCAGCAAGAGATCATCGAGCAGGCCGAATTTGTCGCTGTCTGTCGCGGTTTGGGCGCGCAATGCGTTGCCCATAGAACATCCCCCATTGCAGACCGAGCCGCAATGCAAGTCGGCGGGGTCAGCAAATGTTTAGTGCCAACGCAGTAATGCCGGACGCGCGAATCACCGGGAATCCGAGGGATAGTGTGGTGATTTGCCGGCAATTGTCCAATCCCGGCGGGCCCAATTTCAAATTCTCAAGGAATTTGAATCCCATAGCGTCCTGCTTCGCCCATCTTGGATACGGGATCCAGCCGTGTTTGCCGCCTGAACGCCCCGTCTTTGCCCAACTGGGGTCACGGTTGTGCAGGCAAAGTGAGACGCGTTGAGTTGAGGGGCGGACCTGCGGAGTTCGGCTGGACGCGGATGATGATCTCGATGGGATTGGTCAAATTTCAGCAGCGTTAATGGATGCTTAATCCAATTGCTGAACTCTGACCGGCGTCCGCAGCCAGTGTAGAGTTGGAACGAAGAGTATGGTTGTGCGTGTTGCGTTCGTTGTGAGTTGTATAGCACTGCTGGCCGGAACCGGATGCAGTGTCGGGACCGGGTCGACGTCACTCGGATATGCCAGCGGAGCAACCAGTCCGCGTGGGGCTGCAAATCGCCTCGATGGCAGCTTTTCGACGTCCAATCGGACGGCCAACACCCGCCTGGCTAAGCTGCAAGATGCCGCGCCCAACGGGTCCTATACCAAAGCACCGCCTGGCGCGCTGGCCGACCGCAATTACTCCGGCACCCGGCTAAACGTCGAAAAAGCCCGCAAGCTGATCAACGCATACCGGCGTAACCACGGCTTGAAACCGCTGAAACTCAATGTGCTGCTGACCAAGGCAGCGAAATTGCATTCGACCGATCTCGCTAAATGGGACCGCATTTCGCACTTTGGTTCGGATGGCTCGAACCCTTGGGACCGCGTCAAACGTTCCGGCTACAAAGCCAGATTGGCCGCTGAAAACGTCGGCACAGGTCAAGCGACGCTCGAGGAAGTCATGGCTGGATGGAAGAAGAGCCCCGGTCACAACAAAAATCTGTTGTTGCGCGACGCCGAGCACATGGGCATCGCACTCGTACAGTCGCCGAACACTGAATTCCGCACATTCTGGACGCTCGTACTCGGCTCTCGGATTTAGATCCGACGGCCAGTCGGCACGTTCGAGCGGATCCCGACTGCAACCCAATTGTCGCTGGCCCAATTGTCGCTGGGCAAACCAGCGATTCGGCGGGGCGACCGTTGCCATACCGGACAGATCTCTCGCGAGAGACGCACGCGAGCTGACGCCGGCATTTGCCGTCATTGCTGACCTTGTTCTGGTCCGGTGGAGGTGGTCGTCGGTGGCGCTATGCGCTCAGCTTTTCATGGAGGCGGCGACGTGCGCGATTGCGTATTAATTCCGCGACGCCTGCCCAGGCCCACGACCGGCCGGCATCTCCTGCCAGTCCGTGTTTGGTCGCGAAGAAATCGGCTACTTCCGCCGCCATTGCACCATGCTGGCCCTCGAGCACTTCGGCCATGCACTCAACATCCGCGGGCGTCGGCGTTGCATCGATCTCCGGATGCCAGCCTGTTGCCATCTTTTTCGTATCCTTTGAGCCGTGTTACGGCATCAAGAAGCAAGTTCGGAGCCAGTTCTGTTGACGGCACCGTCGCGCCGGGCCGTGCAGTTTCGATGCACCTGCGCCGGGGCGCCCGGAGCTCGCCTGTAACAAACTCGTTCACGTTCGGCGCATTTTGGGACAAAATGCACGGCGATTTACCGTGATGGGAAACACCATGACAGCGAAGTTAGCTGGCTTCTGCCGCCGGATCAGCCCGATCAGCGTGTTGTTCATGCTTTGGGCCAGCCAGGCGGTTGCACTGGATCAAGGCCATCCTGATGGCGATTTGCGCCAACAAGGGAGCCAGCAACTGGTTCAAGTTCCTCGCCCCAACGGCGACGGCGGCAACGCTGGCCCGGCACCTCGCACGCAGCCGCAGACGCCCTCCCCGGGAGTCGAACCTGATGCGCCGCGAGGCGGAGCATGTCCCTATCAGGGCGGCGATGACCTGCAATTGCTGGTCTGACCAATTTGGTGGACCTCACCGACCCGGACGCCGCATGCGCGCGCCATTATTTGCGCTTGCTTGATTTCCGGGCCGATGCGCTTGCCGTTTTCTTTCGGGCGGTCGCGGATTTTCGTCGGCGGCGCTTCTTACGGCGCCGGACACGTGGTCGATTGCAAACGGCACGACGAATGCTAGTCGTGGCCATCGACTCGGTCGACGGCGGTAAGTCCTCGAGGCTCCTGGCTTCGAAAAAGAGCTTCCAACCGTGAGTGCCGAAGCCATGTTCGAGCAAGTTTGCAGCCCGCTGAGCCCGAGCGCCGGCGCTGCGTTCGCCAAGTACGACGGCGATCAGACGGAGGCCATCTCGCTGTGCGCTAGCAACGACGTTGTAGCCGGAATCACAAATGAACCCGGTCTTGATGCCATCGGCGCCGGAAAATGTCCGCAGCAAAGAGTTGTGTGAGCGCAACCGGCGCTTGCCCACCCGCATTGTCGCCATCGTCCAATAGTGCGCGTATTGGGGATAGTCGTTGATGATGGCCCGAGCCAGTCGACCGAGGTCGCGGGCGGTCGTTACCTGCTCGGGCGCTGGCAAGCCATTCGGATTGACATATTTGGTGCGGCTCATGCCAAGGCGTTTGGCCGTCTCGTTCATTCGCTTGACGAAGCCGTCGTGGGAACCGCCGACAGCCTCGGCAAGGGCGACGGATATGTCATTGGCTGATTTGATGATGACGGCACGCAGTGCAAAATCGACAGTAACTTCGGACCCGACGGCGAGGCCGATTTTGCTGGCCGGCATCTTCTGCGCAAGCGAGGAATAAGGAATTTTCGTATCGAGGGCCAGCTTTCCAGCCTTGATGGCATCAAAAGTCACGTAGGCCGTCATGATTTTGGTGACGGAGGCCGGATGCCAGAGCCGATCCGGTTCCTCCGAGTAGAGAACTTTGTCGTTGGCCGGATCATAGAGCAGCGTCGGCCCCGCCAAGAGCCGGTCGGCACAGCACAAGAGCGTGACCAATGACAGTGCAACCGAACGCTTGAATGACATAGCAACCGCTTGGATCAATAGCTTTGAATGGCGTCCGTTAACACGGTCCATAGGCATTCAGCAACGCTTCAGCACCCGTAAGATTATCTGCGGTGTTCCTCGGCAACGCCGGTCCGGCGACGCACCCATCGGACCTACAGGCACGCGCAAGGTTTGCATCTTGATTTGCCTGCCGACGATCAGGCGCGACCCAGGCCGCTCTGATGGCGATTGTGACTGCCCGGCGATCTCGAACTGACCCTCTGAGTTTGAGTGGTCTGCCAGGCATTGGTGGATGATTGAAAATTCAAAAATCATTTCGCTGCGTGACGATGGATCACGACATTTCGGCTCGCTGCGCTGCACCACCGTGATCATTGTTGCAGCGCTTGCGCAAAGTCGTCCTCGCAACCAGCGCCTGTTCGGCCATCGCCAAAGCGCGACGGCGTCAACTTGTCACCTCACGTTTCATTTGACCATGGTCATTTCAGGTGCCAAGCGTCGCGCTGCAAATCTGTGGATAAAGAAGTGCGACGTCGAGACATTTGCCGCAGACCTGCCACATCCTCATATCACGAGCGTGGTCAACGGAAGCCGAGCGACCCAAAGCGGACCGCAGGCAAATGTATTTGGAAGATTGTCGCGTACTCGTGCCAAGGAGTCAGGCCATGACGTTAGAACAAAAACGTGAGGAAATTCGCGCCCTAGCTACGAAGATCGAACAGGAAGACGATCCTCGCTCCGCTGTGAAGATCATTCGGCAGCGTATTGCTGAGCTGAACAATATTGGTGAAGACGTGCCCGAAGAATTCATCTGGATGCAGAATCGTCTCGTTGACGAATGCATCTACGCCTCGCAGGGCCGCTGATCCGGCGATACCGACCACGTTCCATTGACAGTTTTGATCCGCCCGGCGAGCCCAACCCGTTCGCCGGGCGGACTTTCATTGCAAAGTGTTTGCTGAAGACGATCGTGGTGGCCGTCAGCGGACGCCAAGTCAGATCACTTGGATCTCACAACCCATTACGCATTGCGCAGGTGTCGTCGCAAATCACTCTCGTCAGAATGGTTCTATTTCGAGTGATCAGGCTCTAAGCATCCATGGCCGCCGGTGTTGTCGGCGCGAACTTCGAAATGGCGTCGGCGTCACTTCGCCCACCTTGAATGAGTTTTGGTCGCCATGTTTCGATCGCGATGATTTCGAGGACGCCTGAGAGATCGGCGATATCTTCTTTGTCGACCAGAACAAGGTTCGTTCCGATCCAACCGACCACATTTCGATCGAGGCCGACTCTGGCGGTCGGCGTGCATCTCACGAATTCACCGGACTCGACGATACGGACGGTCCATTCCGGACGGCCTTCCAAGACGGGTTCTACGAACATTACAGACATGGCGATATCCCCGGCACTTCTTGGTCGAGGATTCCCTGTATGCCCCCGGATGCGATAGCCTGGCGTCCACAGGTTTTGAGCAAGTTGTGGATAAGAATGATGATATAGAGACAGTGCGTTGCGCGGACGCCGCAGTTTTTGCTCAGCAGTTGCTGTTTTGCCCGCAGTTTTGATCTTTGAGAGCACTCTCCGCACCTGGACCGAGTCGCATCGGGCACCGCGGGACATCTGCTGTGGGCGTAATTTAGCGGATGAGCATTGCCGCTACACGACCTTGGGATCTGCTACCGCGCCAAGTCATTCGCGAACCTGAAATTTGAACTGGCCGACCATCATATGCTCGTCTGATGCGACGGCCGCCCAGTCGACGACATACGATCCCGCGGCGAGCGGCGCGACTTTGATATGATGTGAGCGCTCATAAGCCGGCCGACCCTTGGTTACGAGTTGCCGTCGCGGACCATTCGGTTGCCGTGCCAGATAAACGAAGATCATCCACAACGGTTTGGCGAACTTGAACTCGATTGTGCTTAGGCCTGCCTCGGCCGTGGCGCCATCTTTGGGGACCGTCTGGGTGAGCTTGGTGTGAGCCTGGACGGCAGGACTTAGCGTGATCGCCAGCAGCCATGTTGAAATAAATAGACCAAACATCGTCCCCCCACTGACTTGAAAACTGATCAACTATATCTGGCGACGGCTCCCACCAACTTGCGCGTCAGACCCGAACGTCACGCGACTTTCATCGGTTTTCATCAGTAACGCCCTGCGACACGGCACTGTTGTTCGACACTTTCGGGCTGTTGGCGATGAGGTCCGCACCTGCGGGAGAGCCGCCGGTTGGTCTTCTGTGCAGGTGACCAGGAGTGAGCACGATTGCTGGCGTCTTTGCTCGTCAATAGGTGTGCGATCAGCGCAGGGTACGCCAAGTCACCTCCCCCCTCGGTGGTCGCGCGTAAGATTAGGCCGGCCGCAACTCTGGAACGAGCTCGCTGCCTTCAACCGAAAAGAATGATCGACCGTGGAAGACTGCACCGCGTGTAATTTCGAGTGATGCATGGTGAATGTCGCCGTTGACGCGCGCATTGGCACCCAGCGTCACTTCAGGGGCCCGGATCGTGCCATTGACTTCGCCATGAATGGTGATCGCGTTGGCCGCAATCGTTCCGGTTATCTTTCCAAGCTCTCCGACGATAATCTCGGTGCCGAGTATTTCACCGGTCGTTTCCCCGTCCAGCCGCAACGAGCTTTGCGAAATGATCTTGAGGTCTTGGGCTATGAAAACCAGATCTGGGCCGATGAACGACGACTGGGTTTTCAGAAAATCTGACGGATCCGAACCGGCGTGACTGCGAAAAGAGCCATCTGCTCCGTTTCCGGCGCCGTCATTCGGGCCGGTTGGAGACCCATCCTCGCGACTGAACATTGCAACCTCATTACGCCAATGACTGAACTTGCCGCATCCAGTTGAGACACGCTGAGTCACGACAAAAGAGGAATGTTTTCCCGCTCGCAATCTCAGCAATTGTGTCGATTACACGCCCCGTATTACCCCACAATCTTTGAGGCAGAGAATTTTGTTCAGATCTTGTTCAAGCGCGCGGTATGTGGTCGACATGAGGAAGGAGTGACGGAAAAGAAACTGTCCGTCGCATGCCGCACTCCAACGGGGCTCACGATCATTTGCGGGTCGGGCTGCGAGCGGTAAAACGGTATTCGCGGCGCCTCTGTCAGCATTATGAATTCAGCTGCCGCGTGAGCGTTGGCAATCCTCCTGACATCGGAATATGACTGAACGAGTATTGCCGATCCGGTTCGAGTTGATTGGAAATGAACACGAACGGATGCCCGCGACGTAAAGGCTCAGGTTCCAAGACCAAGAGGTGACGCCAATGCAGGTGATCGATCATCAGAACCAAGCGGAAGAGATATGGCGGCCGGGCGTGACCACCCGCATGCTGGTGTCGACGCTGAC
>JBPCWB010000220.1:0-16004 GCA_051009955.1 Hyphomicrobiaceae bacterium
CGTTGTTGACGAAGTCCGTGCTGCGGAAGAGTGTGCCGAGGATCGGCAGCTCCTTGAGGCCCGGAAACCCATCGATGTTCTTCTGCGTGTTGCTGGAGACCAGACCGGAAACGGCAAGCGTTCCGCCAGATGGCAATTCGACGGTCGATTCGGTCTTGCGCTTGGTGAGCGCCGGAATGGAGATGCTCGACAAGACCACGGCGCCATTCGTCGACAGCTCGCTGACCTCAGAAGATATCTTAAGGCTGATTCGGCCTTCGCTCATGACGACCGGCGTAAACGCCAGGCCGACACCGAATTCCTTGAACGAAACGGTGATCTGACCATCATCTGCAGCGACAGGGATCGGGAATTCACCGCCGGCCAGGAAATTGGCACTTTCACCCGACACAGCCGTAAGATTCGGTTCCGCCAGCGTGCGCACCATACCGTTGCGCTCGAGTGCCTTGAGCGTATAGGCAATCCCGCGCGAACCGCCACCGGGAGAGAACACACCGGCGATACCGGAATTGATCAGCGAAGCTCCAGCCGCATTGCTGACGAGATTGGGAAGGAACGAAGAGCCGTCCAGGAGAACATCTCCAAGACCCGAAATCCCTTCGGAGATCGAAATCGGCATGCTGTTTTCACTGAGCAGTGACACGACACCGTTGGAGTTCGTGAACGCCGCGCCAATGTTAACGCCGAGCTGCTTGAGCGCCGAGCGCTGCACTTCGGCGATTTTGACGCGGAGCATCACCTGCTCTTCGCCCTCGACGACGAGCATATTGATGACTTTGCTTTGAGACGTTCCTTTGCCTTGCGGATTGGTCGTCGTGGCAAAGCGCGCTGCCAGGGCTTCGGCTTTGCTCGAGTCAACGGGATTGCGTACCGATCCCGTCAAGACCAAAGTCTCGTTCAGAACTTCCGTGCGGATATCGGCGCCGGGGATGAAACGATTGAGCATCGCATCCATCGGCCGCGTGTCGAGTTCGACCTGGATTTCCATGGTCAGAACGCGCTCACCATGGGCGTCGAAAAAGAAGGCGTTGGCCTGGCCTACCGTCTTACCGATCAGATAGACCCGGTTCGACGTTTGGACGACCGCATCGACGATCTCCGGATTCGAGACGACCACATCGCGCAATTCGCGTGGCAACTCGACCAGCAAGGACTTGTTGCGCGCGATAGTCACGGCCTTCGTCATCGGCAGATGTTGACCATCATTGATCCGAAGGACAGATTTGTGGACTCCGGTGTCCGCGCTGGCGGCCTTGCCTTGAGCATTGGCGACCATGGACTGCCCCGGCGCCAGCGCAGTCATCGCAACTCCGGCTATCACTGCCAGCGCGACGCTGCAAACTTTCTTAACGTAGTTCCGCATGGGTTCCAGCCTTTTGACGAGCTACCTAGTGGTTGAACTCGAACTTCAAACGCTTGCACTCACGCGATACAGTCAGACGCTTTGACAGGTGTTACTTGTGCTAATTGACGCCGAAAACACGCCCCTTCACGCCGTAGCGAAGTACGCGGACGGAAGACGAATCGTCCTTCTTGGCCAGCGAACTCGCGCTCGCATCTTTGTCGGTATTGATGTCGGCGACGCTGCGCAGCGCGAGCGAAATCGCGCCCATTGAATTGGCTTGAGCCAGCATCTCGGTTTGGCGCGGGGTCAGTTCGAGGGTCGCCACGTTGCCATCCGCACCCTCTTCCTTCTTCTCGATATCGAGCTGCTTGCCGATTGCGAGAACGCGAATGTTGCGGAAGATGGTATCCGTGGCAAATGTTTCGTTACCGTTGCGATCGCGAGCCGAACGCGTCAGAAGCACATCGACGTGATCATTCGGCAGAATCAGTCGGCCAACTGCGGTCGTCTCGGTTATTTTCGTCGAGATCGCGCGCTTGCCCTTCGGCAGGATAGCAGCGAGAACGCCACCCTTGCCGGTGGCGACAAGTTTCGCCGCAGTGATCGGCTCGTCCTTCAGGATTTGCGCGCGAGCGATGCCGCCAGCCATTTCCTGTATGGCATTCGGCTTATTTTTGCGCGTGATGAATGTCGGGCTGATCGACTCGCTCGGCCACTTCATCCAACGGAAATTCGTCGGCTCCGCGACGGTACCAAGCGACAGGCCCATGCGCGCCACCAGCACCTCGGTTGCTCCGATCGTTTCCTTTTTGACAATGGTTTTCGGCTTGCGATTGACGAAACCCTGCATGCCAACAAAGGCAATCAATCCCGCTCCCAACGCGATCGAAACACCAATCAGTTGAGCCTTTTTCATGGCGTATCCAAACCCTCTCAATCCGGAACCAATGCCGAAATTCGTGCCACCCAAATTGCGCCAGAAAGATCAACAGATGTTTAACTACCGTTCAAAAATCGTTCGTTTTGCATAAATCGAGTGTTGATTTTTACGGGTAGGGGCGCACATGGCGGAGAGCGTTCTCATCAGAGAAAGGCCCGTTTTGAGCCTATTAGACGGCGACGGAGAAGAACCACTCAGTCTGCGGAAAAACCCACAGCGCGCCGCAAGCGAGGGCAATACCGTAAGGGATCCCCTGCTTTTTGTTGTGCAGGCGCTCGGTCCAGGCCTGATTCGGAATCACATGCGCGGGGATCATGCGGCGATAGACCAGGATCGCGATGGCGAGAACGGCACCAAACTGTGCCACGATCACAAGGTAGGATAACAGGTCGTGATACCCGATCCACAAAGATGCAGCTGCAAGAAGCTTGGCATCGCCGCCACCCAAGAAGCCCAAGGCAAACAGCAGGAATCCAGCGACGAGCACAGCCGCGCCGACCCCGAAATGAATCGCGAACTGCTCCCAGCCCATACCGGTCACGGGCGCGACGACACAAAACGCCGCCACCAGAAATAGAGAGATCCTGTTCGGAATTGTCATCGTGAACAGATCGAGCATGGCCGCCAAGGCCATGAATGCGGGAAACAGCAGAAGTAGCGAATATTCGAACACACCAAGCACTCTCTTAGTGGACGTTCAGCCTCGAATTGGGCAGTTGAAAGCGCCGGCAACAACCGACACCAAGGCGAACCTCAAGTCAGCAATCAGGGGAAAGCATTCGCAGAATTGGTCAGCGAAGCATCCAATGCGACGCCCAGATCCGACATGCCGAGAATTAATGCGATCCCGATGAATGTCGCAATGAGCGCATACTCGATCGCGGTCGCACCACGCTCATCTCTGCCAAATCGAACCCAAACGCTCGCCATCACTCATTACTCCCGCCAGACTCCAGTCATCTTGCTACTTGCCGCAAAACGCCACTTCCACATGATAATAATAAGTCCCAATTCCCTAACAAATACGTCTCAATCGCACGTCTCAGACAAAGTCGCTAAATTGAGGGAATATAGGAAAACAAAGTTCTAAATTTCGTGACGCTCGATGGGGGTACGTCGAAGCGACCCAAAACAAAAAAGCCGCCCGACAGTTCCTGCCAGGCGGCCTTTTAGGACCACGTGAGCCGCGAACGTTTCGCGGCCCAACATGTTGCGAACGCTAGATTAGAGGTTCGCTTCGACTTCACCGAACGTGGCGTCGATTGCAGTAGCCAGGTCACCCATGCCGGTGATGAGGGCAACGCCGATCAGGGCAGCAAGCAGCGCGTATTCGATTGCGGTAGCGCCAGACTCACACTGAGAAAAACGACGAACCAAAGCTTTCATGACAACTCTCCCAAACTCGAGACTGTGAACAGGTCCAATTTGACCCTAAGGTTGCACCGGATGTATTCCGGTTTCGACAGGGCCCAATATGGCTTCAATCTCCTAACAACATCCTAAGATATGGGACCGCAGGAAAGCATGGTTAACCATTGGTATCATTGAATAAAATGGTAACCAACTTCTCGCCGCAGGGCCCCTAATACAGCCGCAATAGACGCCGATCCGGAGCGCAGTTTCAGCGTGAATTCAGCCGCTCGAATCGGCTGCGAGCAGGTCCGACCATCGGCACCGCTAATCAGCAGGTAATCGCTCGCTCAGAGCTCCAAACACGGCATCCCACCAGCCATCCGCGCGTTATCGGCACAGGCGTTTGCACTTTCTTCACCATTCTCTGTCGAAATGCAGACTAGTCATCACTCAAAACAGGTCGACACAGAATGTTCTTTCGTCTCCTGCCGAAACACCGCATGACCTCGTGCTTGTCTCTGGCGATGTTGACCAGCGCAACTTTGCTGGCGGTCGTCATGTCCAACGTGCCGCTGGCACGGGCGAGCGACTTGGTCATCAAGTACGATCAATCTCAGATACTGCGGTTGCCGCAACCTGTATCCGAAATCATCGTTGGCAATCCGAGCATCGCCGACGTCACCGTACAATCCAAAAAGATGCTGGTCATCACCGGCAAGTCGTTCGGCATCACCAATATCATTGCGCTCGACGCTGATAAGAACATCATTCAGGATCAGCGCATCGTGGTGCAGCGCGACCAGGCCAAGATCGTCAATGTCACGGAGGGCGGCAACCGGCAGTCTTACAATTGCTCGAGCCAATGCAATCCGACGATCACTGTTGGCGACGATGCCAAGTATCTCAAGCGAGTGGCCGACAGCTCCAAGCTCAAGATCAGCCTCTCCCAGGGCGAAGCCGGCAACAATAACCAAAGCGAATAACGGCGCGTCGTGCGCAACCGGATGCCGATCGGGATCGTCGTCCGGGCCGCATTGAACGGATCAAAGACACGAAAACCCGCCGGCACGGCGGGTTTTCTGCGTTCATCGACTAGAGAATCTTCGCGATGCAACCGCCTGATCGTGACGTCCAAATAGTTGCAATTCCTTAACCTTGTTAAATATGAACCATCCCCGCGAAAGATTTTATTTATTCTTATGCATTGATCTAGAGAAGCGCCGCCATCTACGTGCGGTCGTGCCCATCGTGTTTTTTTATGCGGATCCGGAAAGACCAATGACAAAGAGTTTGTTCCATCGGCTATCGCGAGTGAGATCGTCCTATGCCCGTGACACCGCCGGCAGCATGGCCATCGAATTCGCCATCGTTGTCGTCCCATTTGTCACAATTCTGTTCGGCACCATTGCGGTCGGGCTTTACTTCTTCGTTACGTTCTCCCTTGAGAACGCTGTCGAACAGGCATCGCGTCAGATTAGAACCGGACAAGCACAGCTCGCCAGCAAGACCAAGAGCCAATTCAAGGGCGACGTCTGTGCCAAGGCACCAAGCTTTATCGATTGCACCAGCAGTCTGCGCGTCGATGTCATCCAGTTTGCAGATTTCGCCGCCGCCGATCCGCCATCGTGCACGGACGGCAGTGGCAATCTCATTCCTGACCCGACAAACGACCCTGTTCCAGGTGATGCCGGTGAAGTCGTCCTCATCGTTGTCTGTTACGAGTGGAAGCTCGCCGCCGCAATGCCATTCCTCAATCTCGGCAACATGGGCAATGGCTCGGCCATGATACAGGCCGCGACCACCTTCAGAACAGAGCCGTACAGCTAAGGCGCAACTCCAACAGCGGATCAGTCAGTTATGCAGGACAGGATCATGGGTAAATCACGCCGAATGGCTCACCACCTTCGACACGCATTGCGACCGGCCGGCCGGTTCTGGTCGAACCGCAAAGGCATCGCATCGATTGAATTCGCGGCCACAGTACCTCTAATGGTGATGCTGTTCATCGGCATCGTCGAGTTCAGTCAGGCACTCACCGTTGACCGCCGCGTCAACCAGGTCGCAAGTTCAACCGCCGATTTGATCGCCCGTACGGAGTCGACGACGACGGGTGAGCTCAACGGCATCATGAACATCATCGAAGAATTGATGCGGCCGTACTCTCAATCGCCATTGAAGCTATCGGTCACAAACGTCATCGCAAGCACGTCTGACGAGACCAACACTGTCGTCTGCTGGTCGCATCCGCACAACGGCGGTGCGACTTACGCCAAGGATGCGAGCTACACATTGCCAAGCGGGATTGTCGAGAAAGGCGAAAGCGTGGTCGTCGTCGAAGCGAAGTATGATTACACGCCGCAGATCTTCTCGTACTTCATCACATCGGCAATCCAGTTCACCGACACGTTCTATTTGAAACCACGAATCTCATCTTCAATCGAGCTGGACAACGTCAAGTGCAGTGCACCGGCTTAGTCCCGGGGCAGCGCTGGCCAGCTCCCAGCAAGTTTGAAATTAAAACTGTCAGCCTCTGCCGGGGCGCTAAATCAGCGGTCCGGCAGAGCTGCGCTTGATGGATCGGACGTGTGCTCGGACTTGGGCTTGACCGTGACCGAGCCGGTGCTGATCCGTCCCGTATCTGGAATCGGCGCAGCCTCACCGATTTGGTGCATCTCTCCAAACAGGCCAAACCATTTGTCATCCGGCAGCAGACGCTGATGGAGGCCGGTCCAGAGTTGCGGCGAAGTAATCCCATTGACGAATGCGCCTGACGGCGGAGTCAGCAAGAACGCAATCACGGTCAATACCGCTACAAGACTTGTATCACCGACATGGCGGCTATCGAAAAACTTGAGCGCCGTTCCGAAAGATGTCTTGAGGCGCTTGCCCATTAGATCAACGCTGAACAGCTCATCCAGCAACAGATGTGTGATGTAGCCAATGAACATGAACCCGCCGGCAAGCCACGCAACGCCTTCGTGACGCCCGAGAACATGCTTGAACACGATCGCCGTCAAAAACCAGAAGAAGAATGCCGCCAACAGCGAGTGCCAAACTCCACGATGATAGGAAAATCGGTGGAAAGCCGCCGCGGCGCCGTAGCGGACAAGCACAAAAGAGCCAAGCCACAACACCCAGAGTTCGGCAATGGAGTAGCTTTGGGCATTGACGAACAGCACGCAGAAGGAAATGAACACCGCCAAAGCGGAGAAAAACGCTCTGCTTGCACGCGAATCCTTGAGATCGATATCCGGAAGAACGCTACCCAGCACGCCGGCCAAGGTGACGGCCACGAGACTTTCAGGCGAAATGACATCTGCCGCCAGAGTCAACGTTGCCAATCCGCCGCAGACAACTGTTCCAACTCCGATGTGTGTCGCGAAATTCGCCATAATGCTTCCCCGTCCGAAAGCAGGCCCGGCACGGTTGCGCCATGATCGCCTGTTCAACCATCGCTTTGATCAGATTCGCAACTTGGCTGGGAGAGCTAACTGCAGTTATTCCAGTCAGAACGCATATACCTGGCGCAGACAGCGCAAGGTCATCGCATAGACCTCGACGGTGTCGCCAATTGGCTTGGCATAGCCGCCGCCGAGCACGAGACATGTCGGCACCGCATACGATTTCGCCTTCGTGAAAACGGCGATGTCGCGCTCGCGCAACCCCGTAAACGAGACCGCCAGCCGACCAAGAGAATCACTGGCAAGTGCATCGGCCCCGGACAGATAGAATAGGAGATCAGGTTCGAATTGTAGCGCTGCCGCAATGGCTTGGTCGACGGCCGCCAAGTATGCCGGGTCGGTTGTTCCATCTGGCAAGGCGATGTCAAGATCGGAGGGAATCTTGCGGAACGGATAATTCTTTTCACCATGCACACTGATGACGAACACCCTTGGGTCCGGCGCCAGGATCGCGGCATTGCCATCACCTTGATGAACGTCGAGATCAATCACGGAAATCCGTCGAACAGTCCCCTCGTTCAGGAGGTTCACGGCCGCTACGGCGAGATCGTTAAAAGTGCAAAAGCCGGCACCGAAGTCGCGATGGCCGTGGTGTGTGCCACCAGCCAACTGGCCCGAAACGCTGTCCCGCAGGGCCGATCGCGCCGCCGCAATCGTGCCGCCGACGGCAAGACGCGATCTGCGCACAAGGGTCTCCGACCAGGGCAGCCCGATACGCCGTTGGATCTTTGCCTCAAGTGAACCGTCGAATACGGCATCGACATAGTCCGGGTCGTGGGCGGCGATCAGTTCAGCCCGTGAGGCAAGCGGCGACCGCACGAGCGAGGCGTCGCCTAAAATCCCTTCGGCGACCACGCGCTCGCGCAGCATCCGATATTTTCCTGCCGGAAAACGGTGGCCATCCGGCAGCGGCAGATCGGGCGTATCTGGATAGTAAAACACAGGCGTCAACATCATATCCAAATCGCATGCCTCACTATCGGCAAACCTGTCGGCGGCAATCCAGCGGTCAATGGAGCAGAAATGGCATCACAGAACAATCGACCGTGGCAGGCACAGGTCAGCGACTTTTTCGCCGAGCGCAACGTGAGCATCGAACGCGGTGTTTTGTTCGGTCCTCATTCGCGCCATCAGCTTGACCTCTATGCGCCGCCCGTCTCGCGCGAGGCCTACCAGCGCCCAATCCTATTGTTTCTCTATGGTGGCGGTTGGACCAGCGGCGAACGCGCTTGCTACAGCTTCGTCGGTTCCGCCTTCGCCGCCCGCGGCATAACCACGGTCATTCCCGACTACCGGCTGTATCCGCAGGTTCGATACCCGGAATTCAACCACGACGCCACGCTGGCCTACCGATGGATCGCTCGGAATCTGATGAACGGCACGCCAAGGCCCGTCATTCTCATGGGACACTCGGCGGGCGCCCATATCGCGACAACCATTGCCTACGATGCAAGTTATTTGCAGGTGCCAGAAAGCGGCCTGCCGCGTGCATCGGGCGTGATCGCGCTCTCCGGACCATATGCCTTCGACCCGACGACGTGGCCGACAACGGAGCAGATTTTCGCCACGGCACCGGACCCACACACGCCGCGCCCGATCTTCCACGTTGATTCGCGGTCGCCTTCGACGCTGCTGATCTACGGCTTGCGAGATACCGTGGTGCAGCCTGAGAACGCCAGAGAGTTGCAGAGCAAACTGCAGGCGTGCGGCGTGGCAGCCCGGCTGTTGGAGTATCGCAACCTCGGTCATATCGGACCGATCACGACACTGCTGCGGTTCTCCCGTTGGCGGGCGCCCGTTTTGCGGGAATGCCTTGCCTTCATTGGCGAAGTGGCCGCCGCTTGGGAAGCAGAACCGCATCCAATTCAGTCGAAGATGCTCTAAAACCGCAACACGCGTAGCCAACGCATCACATCGAGCATGCTCATTGCCGCGGCGGCAACGTACGTGAACGCCGCCGCGCGCAGAATTTCGCGGGCGGCCGGCATGTCTTGCTCGGGAATGAACCCGCCCGCCTTGAGCACGGGTAGAGCTCGCTTGAAGCTGGCATCGAACTCTACCGGCAATGTGAAAACGTGCATCATCACGGTCACGCTCAGAATGGCGATCCCCGCGGCCATTTCAACGAACATCAGGGCGGGCGAGCGCAGGAACAACACCAGCAAAGGTGCCGCAAGCATCAACGCAAACCCGACATTCTGGATCTTGTGCGCTTGTTTCGCTAAACGGGTTCTTGCTTTCAGCGGCCCGTAGTTGGTCGCGTCCTGCATGGCATGCCCAACCTCGTGGGCAGCAATAACGATGGCTGATAGCGACTTGGCACCGTAGTGCTGTTTGGAAAGGCGCACGACCCGAGATTCCGGATCATAGTGATCGCCGGTGTCGGTTTGTTCGACTCCGACGTGCGCCAGTTTCATCCCGTCAAGCAGATGTCGTGCGAATTCCCCGCCTGTTCCACTGAGATCGCCGCGCTCGTGCGCATTGCGGGAGATGACGCTGCGCACCCACAATTGCGGCAACACCGCAAGCCCAACGATCACGACCAAAAGGATAATAACAACGGCCAAGAGGCTTCACTCTTCAATGTTTCAGTGCATTTAAGCATGGTTTCGCAGATGTGAAGGATCTGGCCCACTTTAAGCGCTGCACTCATCTACAGCTACGGGTCAAACAGCAATCTAGTCAGGTCCACCTGCAGCACGCGTGTGCGCGTTTCGGCCCTCACGTCTAGCGGCGACCGACTTTGCCACATCAATGAGACGCGGCGGCTGCCCCGTCCCCAATCGGAACTCAGAGTTCCCCGACGGTGCGCGTGGCCCGAATAAGACTGCGCTTGCGCCGTGCCGGAACGCGTTTGCCCTGCCGCGAGAACAGTGCTTTCTCAATATTGGACACGAACATGCGCGTGGCGTTTTCCCAGCTGTATCTGAGTGCTTTGGCGCGAATAGTGTCTCGGTCCAAATCTACCGCCGCATGGGCAGCATCCGCGAGATTCTCGGCCAGCATTCCGGTCACGCCGTGCGCAACGTTGTCAAGCGGTCCTGTAACCGGAAACGCCGCAACCGGAATGCCGCATGCCATCGCTTCTATCAAAACGATACCGAATGTATCCGTCAGACTGGGAAAGACGAAGACATCGGCGGAGGCATAAGCTTCGGCAAGTTCGAGCCCGACCTTCTTCCCCGTAAACAGAACGTCCGGATAGCGCCGGCGCAAATCATCAAGGAGTGGCCCCGTCCCAACAACCACTTTACGTCCGTCCAGATCCGCCTCGAGAAATGCCTCGATGTTCTTCTCGATGGCGACCCGACCGACATACAGAAACACTTTGCGGTCTGTGCCGAAGACTCGCGCATCCCGCGGCTGGAACAAATCGGTATCGACGCCGCGCGTCCATGGCATCAGGCGTTCAAACCCGCGCGTCTCCAGTTCCTCGGCCAGCGACGGACTGGCAACCATGATGCCCGCGCCGGCATTATGGAATTTGCGTTGCACCGCGTAAATCCAGCTAGCCGGTACGCCGAACCGTCCCGAAAGATACTCTGGAAACCGCGTATGGAAGGCCGTCGTGAATGGAATCCCACGTTGGAGGCAATAGCGCCGCGCCATCCAGCCGATCGGTCCTTCCGTCGCGACATGAACCGCGTCGGGAGCAATGCAGCCCAACCGCTCGATGACGTAATGGTATCCAGGGATCGCCAGCCGGATTTCAGGATAGGTTGGACACGGGATCGTGCTAAATTCATTCGGCGCCAGAAAAACTAGCTCGACGCCCAGTTCCGCCGCCTGATCAGACAGTCGCTCATACGTGCGCACGACCCCATTGATCTGGGGCCGCCAAGCGTCTGTCGCGACCAGAACCCTCATCTTATGCGGCAACTCCTATCTCGCGAGGCGATGCTTCTGACGGAGCACGGGACTGTGCTGTATCCAGCCAGCGCACCAGCTCGAAGGCACCGTCTTGCGATTCGACCACGGCGGTGCAGCTCTCAACCCAGTCACCGATATTGATGTAGTGTACGTTCCCAAAATGCTTTGACGCGGCGTGGTGAATGTGACCGCAGATCACGCCGTCAACCTGCTGGCGCTTCGCTTCATCCGACAACGACCTCTCGAAATCGCCAATGAAATTCACCGCCGATTTTACGCGATTCTTGAGGTACGCAGAAAGCGACCAATACCCAAGGCCAAGACGGCGACGTACGAAATTAAGAGGCCAGTTCGACCAAAGCGCGAGTTGGTAACCGCGATCGCCCAGGAACGCCAACCATCGCGCGTACTTGACGACCACATCGAATTCATCGCCGTGCATCACCAGGTAGCGTTTTCCATCGGCCGTCTCATGGATGGCATTGCGCTCGATTTCAATGCTGCCGAACTTGGATCCGCAGTAGTCCCGCAATCCTTCATCGTGATTTCCGGGGATGTAGATGACGCGGCTCCCCTGCCGCGCTTTGCGCAGAAGCGCTTGCAACACATCGTTGTTCGATTGCGGCCAGATCGCGCCACGCTTGATGCGCCAAAAATCAACAATGTCGCCAACCAAAAAGACCGTTTCAGCATCGTTCTCGGCAAGAAAATCAATCAGCATTTCCGCTTGTGATGCACGGGTGCCGAGATGCACGTCCGAAATAAATAGCGTGCGATGCGTCGTCATTGCAGTCGTCCTCTTGGGCTGCGAGCATATACTGATCATGCGCCGCGCATATTACAGCGTATATTACAGCGTATATTGCTCTATATCCATGATATATCGGCTCTTTTTCTAAACACGGCCTCGATTCAATGGGTCTGCGGGTGAGGGCAACGACAGAATTCGGCAATATCCAAGAACAGCCGTTGGGACCATTCTATCGGCAAACCTGGTCCCGATTCTGATTGCAGCATGATGACGCGCATCGCCTCCCATCCGCTGGCGTGACGGCCCGTCTGCCAGACAAGAGGACCGGCCAGATTACTCAACCTTCAGATTTGACGAGTGAAATTCCTTCTCTTGCACCACCTGGTCAGATCGGGTGCCTCTCTAGAAAATATCAGCCAGGGATCAATAGACCCTGATCGGAAAATAGCGATCCAGCAACTCCTGAAATCGCCCGTTGGCTTGAAGGTCGCGCACCGCCCGATTTAGCATCTTGCGCATCTGATTGTCGGTCTTTCGCACGAGCATCGCAATACCGTCCCCAAAGTACCGCGCCTCGAAGAACGGTCCGCCGCGCAGCGCGCAGCAACCTTTCGACAATGTTCCGTTGGCCCAGAAAACCAACCCAATGCCGTCGCCGAACACCGCGTCAGTTCGACCTGTTTGAAGGGCCTCCCGCGCCAGTTCGGGAGTTTCGAAGGCCTTGATCCCGACATTTCGGAAAAAACTGAGAAGATAGGCTTCATGGGCGCTACCGCGAACAACAGCCACGGTGCGCCCATCCAGGCCCCTCGGCGTCATCGAGAAGGCCGGTGAATTACGCCGCACCGCAAACCTTGCCGGCGTATAGAAATACCGGTCTGTGATCCCGACACGGCGCGCCAAATCAGCCGATACCCGGTGCGCGGCAATGACGGCATCCGCCGCTTCGCGGTCCAGTGCCGGTATCAAGTTGTTCCAGGGCAAGACCTTGATGTCGCAAGCTATGGCCAGGTCAAGACAGATCGCCCGCGCCAGATCAACATTGAAACCGGTCAGAATTCCGTCTTCGTCGTTCGCATTGAATGGCGGGAAATCGTCCGTCGTGACAAACCGAATGAGAACACGCTGCGTTGGCTCAAATTCCCCTCCGCCCGCAGCATCTCCGCTCTGACCGGCGGCCGTCAGGGGCCAAGCCAGAATGGCGGCGATCACCCACAGAACGTTCATTATTCTGGCCAATATGCGCCTCCCGGGCAGAACTCTCTGGACCCACTGTCTTTCGCTCGGAAATGCGCCAATGGCAAGACACTCTGACACTCCCTCATTTGCAGGTTGAGTTCGCATCGAAGTAGGATAATATTCAGCTAGCAGATTATTCATTGAGTTGCAGCAGTGGCTTTTGAATCGGAGTTCCTGGGCCCAGAGCAATGGGCAGCAAGCGCGCCGGACGATCGTCCGCTCTTGCCGATTTCCTATCAGGAACTCGACGACTACCGGTTCCTGCTTAACCGACATATTGATCTGGGCACCTTGGAGCGCGCACGGCTCATCGGCCTTGGTTGGGAGTCACATCCCCACACAGTCATGTTGACCCTTGGTTGGGTTAAGGTCATGGACTACACAAATGCGCTGGCAGATGAATTGCAGGTCGCCAGTTGCTACAGCCAACCGACCCTCTTCGGCGGCGTCACGATAGACGCCACTTCGTCCCGTCCAACTGATGTGGCGCGTGCCGTGCGAACCGCACTCCTCCTTGGATCGGAAGTTCAGCTTTACAGTCCTTTGAGCGCCGAGATTATCCGCCCGGACTACGTTCGACTGTCAGATGCCCTCGATGCTGTCGACTCGCTGCGATCACAATTCCCTGAAGTCTCGGCTGATCGCCCGGCCGCAGAATGGATGCACATCACAGGCTTCACCATTATTGGCTTCTTTGCAGGCATCGCGGTGGTCGATACGCGGCTGGTCTTGCTGACGATTGGTGTTGTTGCATCCGTGCCGTTCGCCGGCGTCGTCCTTCAGCGCCTAATGGCCTTCTTTTCTTTTCTAACGGCGCCGCGTCTCGACCAACCCAAGACTGCGGGGCGATGGCGGTACCATGAGCTGCCGATCTATACCATACTGATTCCACTGCTCGACGAAGCTGAGCTTATTCCGGATCTCATCGACGCTCTGATCACGCTGGACTATCCGGCGATCAAGCTCGATGTCATTATGATCCTGGAAGACACCGATGAAGCGACGCACGCTGCCGCCCACGCCGCGGGACTTCCCGGATTTGTGCGCGTTGTCTCGGTCCCGAATCTTCAACCGAAAACAAAACCAAAAGCATTGAACTACGGTCTCCGGTTTGCCCGTGGTGACTTTGTCGTCGTGTACGATGCCGAAGACATCCCCGAACCGGACCAGCTTCGTCTCGCACTGGACGCGTTCTACAACCAACCGACGATCGACTGCCTGCAGGCACGGCTCAATATTTACAACGGCCGCAGCAATTGGCTCACGCGGCAGTTCGCTTTGGAATATACGGTTCTGTTCGACGGCCTCCTGCCTGCTCTGGTGCGGCTCGCTGTCCCGATCCCGCTGGGCGGCACATCGAATCACTATCGGATGGATGTGCTGCGCCGCAGCGGCGGCTGGGACCCCTTCAACGTCACAGAAGACGCAGACATTGCCATCCGTCTACAGCGTCAGGGATTTCGGGTTGGCATGCTCAACTCGACAACCTGGGAACAGGCACCGGAGGACCTGGCGACCTGGCTGCCGCAGCGCACCCGTTGGATCAAGGGCTGGATGCAGACCTATCTCGCCCATATGCGCCAACCATCGCGACTCTGGCGTGACCTGGGCACCTGGCGCTTCGTCGGATTTCAATGCCTTTTCGGCGGGTATTTGTTGTCCGCGCTTCTGCATCCATTCGTTTATGTTTTCCTGCTCGTCGCATTGGTGATCCCCACACAGAACAATCCGATCATCGAATCCCTGCAAACCATCTTCACCCACATCACGATTTTCGGCCTGTTCGTCGGATTTCTGACGGCAATGTTGTTTGCGGCGACAACGGCGCTCGGACGCCGCTGGCCCAAACTCGCACTGCACACATTCTTGATGCCGCCATACTGGTTGCTGGCTTCCGTCGCTGCCTTTCGCGCGGCCTATCAGCTGTTCACGGCACCCTATCACTGGGAAAAAACGGCGCACAACAGCCGCGGAGCCGACTTCCACTTTGATTGAGCACAGCGTCAATTGGTACTGCCTGTGCTCCCGCTGCACCGCAGGCGCCACGCGCTGAACCATGATGGCAAGGTCTGTGGAAAACTCTGCGACGACTGAACAGAATCATCTAGCTACTGCTAAGGGCCAAATGGTCGGAGCACGTTGCGTTGGATGGCACATGAGCTGATAGGACAAAGGGACTGGTTCTCCATGGACAAAGACGACATCATCCAAGCCTTGAAAGACTTGCAGCTTCGCGCTGACGCGACGCACGCCGAAGAAATGGGATTGGTGCAGGAAGCCGCAATCATTCTGAACAGAATGAACAATGAGATGATCGACGAAGTCGAAAAGGCGATCAGACAGTACGAGGAAGGCCGCAACAAGCTGGCACAGAAAATCGGTTACGCCGCCGCCCTCGTCGGTAAAGCCAGCGCGCCGACGCCTCCCAAGGCGTTGACGAACAATGGCGCAACACCGCTACCGCACGAGAAGCCAGACCATCTCAACTTGTACGGCAAGGGCACTGTGAACTGATCCGGCGTCTTCGCCGTCAGCTGCCAGACAAAGATTGAACCAAGCGGCATCATTGTTGCGCCGGCGATGAGGACTGCCGTTCTCTTGGCGCCGGGAGCCGCATGATTGTGTTCGTGACCGCGCCATCCCTCGGGTCGAACACTGTTTGACCTGAGAGATGGCACGCACGGAGCGTTGTGTATCCCAAGCTTTCCAGGCCCCGGTCGATGGAGCGGTCAATTCGGTGCATCGCAAAACGCCGAACTCGTAATTCGGTCGAATAATTGACTCATGCCGGTCAATGATGTGATCGGACCAGGAAATTCAGGAACGTCACCTATCACCATAATATACCGGCCATAACCGTCATCACTCGGAGCAATCCACCGAAACATCTCGACCATTCTAAACGCCTGAGCAGAGCAAAGCAGTGACTTGAACAATCCAATATTGCTCACGGATTAATAGGGACGAGGGACCTTATGAAACTCGCCATCCACATTGAAAGTGGCACTGTTCAGCGTGTCGAATCGGACTCCAATGTTCTTGACC
>JBPCWB010000221.1:0-2598 GCA_051009955.1 Hyphomicrobiaceae bacterium
GCCAACACCACTGTGTCGACGTTGTCGATCGATCGCGGCTGCCAGGTCACTGTATTGTAAACGTCGATGGCGTTCTCCAGGACCTCCCACACGCCGGTGAACGGGGTCAGTACGACGTCCTTTAACATGAGACGTTCGAGCAAATTGTGCCAGGCCGGTGCCGGCATGTGGCGCCCGACGAATTCAAGCCCGGTCACGAGTTCGACGTGGCAGCCCTTGTCAGCGAGATACTCTGCCGTCGTCGGCCCCTCGGCGCGCCCGAGCGTATCGATCACAACGACACGCTGACCTATATTGGCGTTGCCGTGCAGAACGTCTCGCGCGGTCAAGACGTGTGGTTGTTCGAGCCCGAGCACGTCGGGTCGGAACGGAGTTGAACCGGTCGCCACAAGGACCGTGTCGGGTTCTTCGGCAAGGACCAGCGTCTCGCTTGCCTCGCTCTCCAATCGGACATCGACACCAAGCCTGGCCAACTGGCGTTCGAAGAACAGTATGATCTCCTCGAAGATCTCGCGATCGGGCGTGCGCATGACCAGATTGACCTGCCCGCCCAGCCGCCTGGCCTTTTCGAACAAGACGACGGCGTGGCCGCGCTCTGCGGCAACGCGAGCGGCCTCCATGCCGGCGGGACCACCACCGACTACGACGACCTTTTTCTTGTTTGCTGCCGGATTGAGTTCGGCCCATTCGCGCTCGCGACCCGTCACCGGGTTATAGATGCAGCCGACACCGAGACCGAGATAGATATGGCCGACGCAGCTTTGAGTGCATGCGATGCAGGTGCGAATCTCATCGACGCGGCCCTCGCGCGCCTTGGTGGGCCAGTGTGGATCGGCGATCAACGTTCGCGCCATTCCAATGATGTCGGCCTTCTCCTGTTCAATCATGCTGTTGGCAAGCGCCGGCGAGTCAATGCGTCCGGTGCCAACCACTGGCAAACCCGTCGCCTCTTTCAGGCTGGCGGGCAAATAGGCAAATTCGCCGGGCTTGGAGTAATGGGCGGGCCAATGTGCACGACCGCTTCTCGGGCTCGGAACTATGCCCTGCCACATATTGAAGTAATCAACCTGACCCGCAGCTTCGAGTATTTGCGCAAGTTGCTTGTAGTCATCCAAGCCCAGAGAGTAGTCGACAAGGTCATCGTAAAAGCGGATCCCAAGGAGCTTCTCGCGTCCGAGTTCGTTGCGAACGGTAGCGATGACCTCATTGAGAAACGTCATTCTCTCCTCGAGTGTGCCGCCGCCATACTTATCGTCCCGGCGGTTCGCATTCTCGCTGAGAAAGTTAGAGAACAAGTAATCGATTCCGACCGCCAGCTCGACACCATCCAAGTCACCGCGCGTGACTCGCCGGGTTGCCGCCGCGAACATCTCGACCACACGCTCAACTTCTGATGTGCTCATCGCATGCGGCATCATCTGCGGCGCGGAGAAGTCTGGTGCCGGTACCGCCGAAGGTGCCTGAATGGTCTTTTGCAAATACGCACCGGCGTCCGAGGCCCGGCGGCCTCGATGCCCGAGCTGGACCAGCATCGGTACGTCATGGGCATGGGTTGCCGCGGCAAACTTCGAGTACACGTCGATGACGCGGTCGTCGTAGTTGGCCAGCGACAACGATGCATCGCCGTCATAGTGGGGAACAGTTAGCCCCGTGACGATGATGCCGGCGCCGCCGCGGGCCCGCTCGTGCACATAATCGACGTATCGGTCGGTTGCCAGACCGTCACCGGTCTGGAAATGCGCCGCATGCCCGGTGTTCATAATCCTGTTCTTGAGCGTATAGGTGCCGATCTTGATTGGGCTGAACAGATGCCGAAACATTTCAGACATGGTGCTATCACTTTGTCGTGGAGCCGCACGAGGCGACGCCGGTTTAATGTTCAATCTCAGCCTTGGACGGCAGAAAATGTCTCGTACAGCTGACCCAATGTGCTTGAGTTGAACCTGGACCAAGAGGGCTATTGTCGACCGTAACCATCTACAGAAAGGCAAACCGCTGTTTCGGAGGCCATTGATTATACATTCATCCACTATCTTGCGAATGAGCTGACTGTTGCCGTCCAAAGCTGCTTAGATCTACCAACCCATAATCAAGCTCCTCCACTAGGCCTCGTAATCTAGTATTTCAGGTACGCTAGTGACGGACGGCAATTCGCCAACTAGACTTGCCAATTGACGTTCAACGACTTGTCGGAGGGATCAACATGCCTGCAAATGCAGTTATTCCCTACATCGACTCTCATTGCCACACGCATGGGTTTCCCTACGATGCCTGGGAAACTCTGGGAGCAACCGGAATCAGCGCTGCGGTGATTTCTGCCGGCAATCCACATGTTCACCGCGAAATTCATGATGATGTTCCGGATCTTGCGGACGTTCGCCGCTATTGGGACGAACCGATCAGATTGGCCTCGAAAGCAGAGGCTATGCATTTTTTCAAGGTCTACGTCGGGGTAGGCATTTCCATGATGACTCGCGTGGATCAATGGGAGCGGGCGGTTGAACTGATCCCGGAATATCTCGAACATCCGCAGGTTGTCGCTATTGGGGAAACTGGCATTGATCCCGTGCAGTACTTCGGAATGGGCTGGCCCATAGA
>JBPCWB010000222.1:0-9441 GCA_051009955.1 Hyphomicrobiaceae bacterium
ATGAAGGCGCTCGCGGGCTTGCAGCTTGAACTGCTTACCGCCGGTGGGGACTTCCACCCCGCCCTGAGAACACATCGAGTATTTGCGCTTGCGCAGTAAGTGTCAACGCCGCGGCATTCTCCCGTCGATACGCGGTCCTGGCCCAGATGCACCGGTTCGGAGCGACCCGGCGGACGTATTTCCCGACACATGACAATGGACCACCGAAAGTGACGCCTATAGACTGCTGAAAACTCGGAAATGCCGTTGCTTCCACCCGGGAGACACCGCCATGACGATGAAGGGCACCGACCTGGCATGGGCGCTGCGATTGGTTGCCGATCCGTCAGCGACGCAACGCATGCTGAGATGCTACCCGTTACTCGAGGAACTTCAGCGTCATATCAACTGGACGCGTGAGCACGTCGTCGACGGTGTAGCGTTCCGATCAATTGCCACGCGGGACAATTTGCCGAAAGACTATCCTGGCCAGATGATACAACGGGCAGTCAACAAGTATCGCCGAATGGTGCTTGACGAAGAGGGCCGCCCCTACGTGCCGGATCGCAGTCCGGCGCCCGAGCTGACACCTGTCGACTGCAGCAACTGAGTACGCCAGTACATTTCGGGCCCGGAGGGGCATTGACCGGAAGAGTTCCGCAACCTCCGTCCGAGGTTCCGAGTGGTCATCCAATCAGCGAACGCCTCGTTCTATCAGTTCGCGCCGAATCATGTCCTCTCAAAATCAGGCACTCCTGCAACCGGGTCACAATCAGCTTCTTGATTTCCTCAAATCCGGCACGCAACCCGGAATGACTCTTGAGAGGCAATGACCCGTAAATGCCACGCATCGCCAGTGAACCTGCGTGGCGCGAACGCCGGCCAGAGACAGGACTTGCGCGGCGCACTCGCTTGGCGGTCTGGCACCGATTTCAGCATATGTGCCGGGACACTTCAGACGGCGGCGGCCGGGATTGTTGCGCAAGCAAATGCATTCAGCGCTGCAACGATACCGCGAAAAGCGTCTTATCTGATTATATGATGTCAAAATATTTATTACTTAATATGCCAACTGTTCATTCCGTTTTAATAATCAGACGTCGTTTAAATTAGTCACAATTCCGCCCAAATTCGATGAGTTTACGGTATAATATTTGGCGTCGCTTTATTGATCCGGGCATTTTGAATGACAGTATTTTTGCGAATGTTGCTTGCGACTTTTCTGACCGCGACCTTCGCGAATGCAAAAACACTCACAGTGTCAGACGGCACTATTGGTCCGTTGGACATTCGCGCAAAGGCCGCAAAAATCTTCATCGAGAATGCATCATCCGCACAGCTGGGAATTGAGTTCGACAAACGCGGCAGCAATTCGAGCAATGCAGGACCACGTGGCGAATTCGAGCTCCTTCAATCAGGCAAGATCGATATCCTGGTTTATCCCCTTTCCGACTTGGCAGACAGGATCCCCACATTCGGGTATGCCACATTGCCTGGCCTCCTTCCCAATATTGAGTCGGCAATTGCTCTCAGAGAAACTCCCGTCTACGACCTTTTACAGTCCGCTGCGCATCAGAACGGCTTTCACATCCTGACGTGGTGGTGGATGAGAGGCGGTCTTGTCGCAAGAGACACGACAATCAGAACGCCCAATGACATCGCGGGCCTCCGGGTTCGAAGCGACAATCCTTTTGGCCAACTCATGCTGTATCAGGCGGATGCGGAGCCCGTTGCGCTGCCACCGACGAAGATCTATGGCGCGCTCCAAAGCGGAAAGATCGATGCCGCCTTTACGTCATTTCAAAACTCTTTGACGTCCAACCTACACCGACAATCCAAGTATGCCGTCTTTGGTGGTGCTTCGCTCTGGATGTCCCTGACTCCAATGTTGATCTCCAAAAAGACCTGGGACACCCTGAATAGGCGTCAGAAGCGGGCACTCGACTGTGCGGCCGGCATCGCCGACGCAGCGTTCTATCAGCTCGAACGGGATGTATTGGTCAAAGCATTGGCCCAATTCATCAAAGCCGGAGTGCCGATTTCGTCTCTGTCGGCCGATGAGTTTGCAGCGTGGCTGAAACTCGCTCAAAGAACGTCATGGGCTCGTTACGTTGAGAGCCATCCTCGATCCTCAAAATTGCTAACAACGACGGTTGAGAACCTCAGGGGTTCCGGACCGGACTCAGATCCATTAGCGGGAGCCATGTGTGATGAAAAGCTACGCGATTAGCGCCGGGCTATCTTTGACGTTCGCCGTTGTGACAACTGTTGCGACGACATTCACGACGCAACCCATCGTTGCTCAATCCCGCCCAGAAGCCATCCCGGTCCAGGCCCCGCGCGCAAGATCAAACGAACAGCAGATTAGGCAACGCATCAACACAGGCGTTACGAAATTGATAACGGGTGGGATTGAGTACGCGTCAAACACCTACGGCAAGCTGGCCGGCGATCTGGCTGCAATTCTCGATGAGCAAGCCAGACTGCGTATCCTACCGATCATGGGCTACGGTGCTGTTCGCAATATCGAAGATATGCTCTATCTGCGTGGCATCGATATCGGCATGATGCATTCCGACGTGCTCACACATCTGGAACTCGAAGGCAAGTATCCCGAGGCGAGACGACGGCTGAAGTTGCTCGCCAAGCTTTATGATGAACCGTTTCACGTCATTGCCCGGAAGGAATACACGACAGTTGGCGAACTGACCGGCAAGCCCGTGGCCATTGGCCCTCCGAATTCGGGTGCCGACATGAGCGTCCGGACACTGATCAGGCTGTTGCGGATCAAGCCCCGTATGATCAACCTCACCTGGTCCGAAGCGGTTGCCCAACTCAGGGCCGGCCAGCTGGCGGCGATGATTTATCCGACACGCCGGCCATCGACATTTGTGCGTTCCCTCAATCGCGATAACAACCTGCATATCCTGGAAATGACGGAAACTCCACGTACGGCAGGGACTTACGATGAGTTGACGCTGAAAAGCGAAGACTACCCGAACCTGTTGGCCGAGGGTGAAACCCGGACGACTCTGAGTCTTTCCGCAATTCTGGCGGTATTCAACTGGAGCCCCCGAGGCATTCGCTATCCACAAGTCCGCCGGTTCATCGAGCGCCTGTTCGAAAAGCGCCAAGAGTTGACCGGGCCGAACCGCCATGTTGTTTGGAAAACCTTCGATCTGGCGTCTAACGTCAAAGGTTGGCAGCGCTATTCAGTCGTGCAGGAATTGCTTGATAAGCAGCCGAAGGCGCCACAAGTACTCGCTTCAATCACGCGAGACGCGTCTGTTACGCCAATGTCTCAGATCAAATCGCAATTTGACAAATTCCTTGAACAGTTTCCTGGATCCATTGCGCCCAACGGAGGCTCCGCGCAGGTTGCAAGAATCTACAATGAATTCCTATCGTGGCCACAAAATCCGATCGAAATCAAAGTTCCCATAAGACTAACAACTGCCAGCGGCGTCGGTCGCGCAATCGGGATAATCACGGTCAGAAACATGGAAATAAATGTTGCTGGCCGCAAAGAGTATGGACTTCTAATCAAGCCAACTCTCGCCGGGTTAAAGCCGGGAAAGTACGCTTTCCACGTCCACGAGAAACCAGCTTGCGGACCGGCAGCGCAGAACGGACAGCAAGTACCCGGCCTGGCAGCCGGGGGCCATCTATTTGTCGACGTTGCGGGACAGGATGCAACATTGCGCTCGCGGGTGCACCTGGGTGATTTGCCCGATATTGCGGTCAACGCACAAGGCAAATCCACCGGGCCCATCATTGCGCCAAGGCTCACATTGGCTGACGTCGCCAGTCGCGCGCTGGTGATCCATGCCAGTAACGACGACGCATCGCCACGCATGGCCTGCGGTGCGCTGAACTAACCACGTCTGAAATGCCGAACGGCGGGAAGCATTGAGTCGATCGAATTCCTGGAGACTCAGCAGATTCCTGGGCAATACTGACCGATCACGAGAACCGGGCCGTTGCAGTGGTGTTGGTGCCACTCTTGCAACTTCGGCGGCCCGGCACCGCGCCGACCAGCCTCAGACCGGACAATCTCCATTCCGACTTGGCGGGGAAAATCTGATTCTATGATGGTCGAACGCCGCGACAAGGATTTGCGGTTGCGAGCCCGGGCCAATTCTTCCACCATGACCGAGAATTGTCTTTGAGGCTGGCATTTGCCAATCAATATCCTCATTCAGCCTCTAATGCTGGCAATAGCCATTGCTTGGATAGGTGAACCAATGAAGAAACTATGGGCGATTGTATTAGTCCTGGTGCTGAGCATGCCGTTCGGCGTTTCGTCCCAGGCGCAGCGCGCGAGCAGCGATTGGGAGCTGCTTGGCCGGACAAAAGTTGGCTTCGGGGTCGACCGCGATGTCATCAGGATCGGCAAGAGCGAAGACTGGTACCGCAACCGGAGTTATCGGCAATTGCGCATTTCGGTGAGCAACACCGAGGTCCGTTTCAAATCCCTCAAGATCGTGTACCTCAACGGACATGTCGAAAACGTGAACCTCAAACGTCGCATCAGGCCGGGTCGAGATTTTGTCGTCGACTTGCGTGGCGAGCGCAGCTTCTTGAGGCAGATCGAGATGGTCTACAGCTCTCGTATCGGGCTCTCGTTCGGCGCAGGCGGTGTGAAGCTGGAGCCGGCAGTTGTTTCTGTTTATGGCGAGCGGGTCAGACGAAAGCCACCCCGCGGACGAAATTGGAATCGGATCAGTTCAGTCCGAATTCCCGCCAACACCGATCGCGTCGTCTTCCGAGACTTGCGAGGCGAGGGTCGGTTTGGCCAGATCAGAGTTCGCGTGGCAAACGGTCCGGTTCTGGTGAGGCAGGTTCGCATAACCTTCGGCAATGGTGATGTGCAAAGGGCAGAAATCAACCAGCGCTATGCCACCGGTGATACTGTCGGACCGATTGACCTGAGCGGGCGCCAACGCTTCATCCGATCGGTCGCCGTTACAGTGAGGCCATCGCGGTCCAATCGGCGGCGCACGCTGCAATTGGCAGCTCATGAGAACCCGGGACGACAAATCGAACGACCGACGAGCCGGTCGATCCCGCGTTGGGTGCAACTGGGCGCAAAGCGGGTGAATTTTCGTGTGGATCGCGATGTAATCAACGTCGGCAAAGATGCCGCCTGGCACAGGTCTCACAGATTCCGCCGGCTCCATTTCCTTGTCGATGATAATAGTGTGCGCCTGATAAGACTGCGCTTGACGTACAAGAACGGCTATTCCGAAAGGCTGCCGATTGATCGCAATATCAATGCCGGAGGCCGTCTGGCCATCGATCTGGGCGGAGAGCGCAGCTATATTGACCGTATCCGCATGGTCTACAAGTCGCGATCCGGATCCAATGGCCGCGCCGTCGTGAGAGTATTCGGTGAGGCGGCTGGATCGAACTGACCACGCGATGTGGGCGGAAACCTGCTATTGCCCGATGTGTGGTGCCATCCACTCGCGCAGCATGGCGGTGGTTTGAAAACCACTGCAGCGCGCGAGTTCGGTGCCGCCCTTGAATAGAATGAGAGTCGGAACGCTACGGATGTTATGGCGTTCCGCCAGAACGGGTACGTCTTCGGCATCGATGGCGACGACGTCCAGCATGTCAGTTGTGCGTTGCTTGAGCTGCATTAATGCTGGTTCAAGCCGCCGACACACCACACAGGCCTTAGTTCGGAACTTGGCGATCACCAGATTGCCGCTGTTGATGACCTGATCGAAGGCAACGGCATCGGTCGCGATTACGGACAAACTCACGTTGCTGTCTCCCATCGAATTGGCCTCTGGCTCGTACGGTCCAGAGGCCTTTTCAGTTCTGAGCTACAATCGAGAACCCCGATGGGTTATTTCTCGACTTCCTCATACTTCATGCCGTTGGCATAAGTCGTGCCATCGGTATCAAGCTGCATCGTGATGTTGAACTTGTTGCCCCAATTGAAGATGCTGCAGGCAAACGTCAGCTCGACCAATTCGTCGTCGCTAAATTCCTGCCTCAGCGTCTGCCAGAAGTCACTGGTTACCGAGTGGGGATCACCTGCGATGCGTTCGGCGAGTTCAACTGCCAAGGCTTCCCGTCGTGTCAGAGTCGACGGGTCACCGCCAAGGATCGCATCTTCCTTCGGTTTGACTTGGGCGCTCACGGCGTCCGTGCGTACGGTGTTTCAATACGCGCAGTCGTTGATTTGGCCGGTCTTGAGGCGCATCATCTCGAAGATGTGCGGCTCGACACGACCGCCCCCGAAGAAGCTCTCAAACACAGGCACAATGCTGTTGAGCAGAGGTGGAACACGGCCGATCACGCCAAACATCTGCGTATCTTGCCACCACCCTTCGCGCGATTGCTTGAGTCTTTCATTGACCCCGGGATCGGAGGACTGTCCCTCCAAGACCGGCTGTATTCGTGAAGGCATGACAAATCTCCTTCGCTGCCGGAAGTTGTGCCTAAACACCAGAACGGTCCAACAGGCACCAAAAAACGCTATACCAACGCGGGGAGCTGTCAAGGATAGCCCGGTCGACGGAGCCATCGCCCGGCATACACCGCATCGCCGCAGCGACTGCCACATAACGGCTCACGCGCTGTGCGAGGACGTCGCCCCGGCGACCAATACCAATCGATGGTTTTCGCGGTGCTGCTTCACCAAATTACGATCGGCACCGACACACACGGCGACAATGGCAAGGCTCCCATCTCTCACTAACGGTATCGCATCCACACGGGAAATTGAACGCGTCAACCCATAGCGATGGCGGCTCGTCGATCCTTGTGTTTGGCACGATCCATCAAGTGGGTCCCGACCGCAACGGCCAGAAGAGAGGAATAAAAGACCAACCCGCAAACGACCATCACGTGGCCCGGCAGCGGGCCAACCGCAGTGCGCAGCCACAAGTCATCCCATGACGCGATCGCCGTTGGATGAACCGCCACCTTACCGTAGTACGCCACCGCCTGGATCGCGAAGATCCAACCGTAGTTGCGTCTAAGTCGACGACCAACCGCCCGCAAATACGAGATATGGTACCTGGGCGCGCAGTAGTCGTCGGCCAGCACCTGCTGCCAATCATCCAAATCCGTCACGCCATCACCACGCAGCATTGGTGCGTAGAAGTGTGTCTCCATCCAGCGCGAGCGCGCGCGCCAGACGTTGAAGTAGCGATAGCGTCGCGCTTCTAGTGCCAGAAAACCAACGACGAGAACCCCGACCAGAACCAGGGGCAATGGTGTTGCGTCGTTGTTGGAGAATGTGATCGACAACGCAATCCCGAGCGTTACGACGGACCAATTGGTCGTGTTGTCCAGCCGCGTACGCCATATGGTACTGCGATAAACTTCTCCGCGATAAAGATGAGCCAACGCCCCGATTTCTGCAGCCGTGGGCTGGCGCGGCGCACTGGATGGGAGATCGGGGCGGGTGTCCATCAGATTTTCTGTTTCTGGCCTAGTCGGCGCGACCCATCAGTCTTTGCCATCCTGGTCATCTTCCCGACGCGAGGCAAAAAACAAAGACGATGGGAATTGGGCTCCATGGTGTATGGCCCTGGGCTTGGGATGGTATTCAGGCCTTGGATTGGGATCCGGCTCGACGACCTTACGATAAAGATGCCATGTCGCATGTCCCAGGATTGGCATGACGATTGCCAGTCCGAAAAACAGCGGCAAAGATCCTATCGCCAGGGCGCAGGCGACGAACAATCCCCATGCCGCCATGGTCACGGGGTTCTTCACGACGGCTCTGATCGAGGTCAGCATTGCAGCCGCAGCGCCAACATTTCGATCGAGCAACAGCGGAAACGTGACAACGCTCACCATCAATACGGCCAGGGCGAACACGAAACCGATCGCGTTGCCAGCCACGATCAGTAGGTGACCTTCCGGTGTCGTGAATACTTGTTCCGCGAACGCATAGAGCGAAGATGGCTCGGCATAACCGAATGTGCTGACGTACAGCGAGTGTGCGACCGAAACCCATAAGATGAATATCAGTAGCAGCAGACCGCCCATCAGTCCGATCGCCGGCAGAGACGGAGAGCGAAAGACATCGACGGCGTGTATCCACGACGTATCCAACCCAAGTTCCCGCCGTCGACTCAACTCGTACAGGCCGATTGCTGCAATTGGCCCGACCAAGGCAAAGCCGGCTGCAACTGGATAAAGCAATGGAATGACATTGTAGCCAAATGCAAATCGACCAATCAACAAACCGACGATGGGATAGATGAGGCACAAAAAGACGACGTGGGTCGGCATGGCTCGAAAATCATCCACGCCTTTGATGATAGCGTCTCTCAAGTCATCGAGACCAACAGAACGAACGACTGGCAGTGTATCAGTTTGTTCCATAGGTGCGATAATGTCTGGGCGAGCCATAGTGGATCCTCCGGAACTCAGGGTTCGACGGTCGCGACGCGACGTTCCAGATCCAACACAATCGGTGCACGACCGACATCTAAGTCACCCTATCAAAACCAGCAGCAATTGTCTTATCGGATCGGTCGATCAATCTTACCGTTCAAATGAAACTGATTTGATCATTCGGAAGCGGTTCGAAATGCTGTCGACTTAACATTCGCCTCTAGCGCTATGACCGCGCAAAGAGCCACATGAGCAACGTTCGCCCGCTCTCCGGCGAGATGAATCGGCGTCCTCGCACTTCGCCGGAACTCGGCTAGCAAAATGCACCGCACATGTCGCCCCATTTTCAAGATTGCGTGAGCGAGTGAGGCATTGACCAACTTTCATGACTCGCAATCGAATTGCCCGACGTCCGGGCATGGGCGGAATTCCAGGCAGCCGAGAAGGAATCTCGTGCGCTGTCGCGCCAGTCATCAAGTTCCAGAGCTCCTGTTACGCCGGGCACTGCCTCGTTCGCAGGGCTGCCTTACGTTGCACAGATTAGCGACAGCAATGGAGGCCGAGATGAACTGGTCAAACCAAGGGCTCAAGCTTACAATGGGTTGCGGCGCTCTCGCGCAAACCGCAGTACTGACGGATCTTCTTGAGCCGTCCATTGGAGTCTGGGGCCTCGTCGCGCTGATTGTGATGCCGCTCGCCATCGTCGCGATGATCAAAGTTGAAGATCAGTTTCCCATCGCATTGATCACGTTCGCACATGGCTTGTCGGTGACGCTTTACATGGCGCTTGCAATTGCGGCTGTCATTTATATGGCCGTTCGCGGATTTGCGCCGACCGATGTCCTGATGGTGATGATGCTGGCGTTGGGTCTCTTCCCGTGCGTAGCGATCGTGCGGGCGATAAACAGGGGAGACTATCGGCGAAGTTTCCAGGACTACCAATAAAGCGCGATGCATGGCGGCGGCAGAGACAGCCGCCGCTGTCGCCGCGGATCCGCCCGCGATGTTCAACATTGTGGCCTCCGTCGGCTGCAACGAACACCTTCGCATTTGCAATTGGCCGTGCACGCCGCCGGATCGGCACGTTACGCGTTCATT
>JBPCWB010000223.1:0-9432 GCA_051009955.1 Hyphomicrobiaceae bacterium
ACTCGCAAGACCGAGCTTTGTCCGGGAGCCGCTGCTGCACATGGGATGACAACTCAGCGGAAGGCTTTCCAACTGCATCAGGGCAGCAATCTCGAACTCGCTCAGGCCCGGCCTGAGTCCGGTGAGCGCCCGCTTCACTGCTTCCGACGCATGGCAAGCAGCATGTTCGAACTGGGCCAACTGATCGACTTCATTCGTCGCCCGCAATCCGTCGCTCGAATCCATGAATATCCGTCCGGCATTCACAACACCGCCGTCCCCGACCAACACGCGGAGCGCATCAATGATATAGGCCGGCGTTTCGAGCCAAGTCGCTGGATCGGCACATTCGTTATCGCCAAAATACTTCCAACCGGCGACACCAACCTGCCAGCCTCGCCTCAAGCCGGCATCGCCGAGCAGCTCTGCGAGGTCTGGGGTTTTGCTCCTGTCTTGTCCGAGCAGTCCGAACGGCGGATAGACAACACGCTCCATCTCGATCGGCGACACATCGGCGTAACTTTGGTTCTCCGGTCCCGTGATCAGCAAAGGCCTGCTTCCCGGAACCAGGATAAGAAGCGCCTCCTCAAATCGCGGATCAAAGCCGGTCAGATAAGCCAGATTCGCAAAATGCTCACGGTCCGCATAGACAAGAACGCAGTCCAGACCCGATTGTTCCGTTCGCTCGGAAAGCCTGGCAATCCTTGCCTGATAAATCGATTGATCGAGAGTTGGCCGCTTGTGCGGCAAACCATATTCAGGCAGCGCGACGTCGATAAGTTCCCATCTACTTGCCATACGGCGCTCCCATCGAACGGCTGTGAGCTGTCGGGAGAGTGTACGAGCATTGGCGGTGGCAGTACAATTCCGGGATCAGAGAACCGGGATCTCGATCGCATTGATCTGTCCGGCAATTCGAAGGCTCTTCGTAACGGCGAAACTGAGTTGTGTTGGCCAGCACATCGGGTGAATCACGGGCCGTTCAACGAAGCATGTCATTGGACCCAACAAGGAATCAGAGATGAACGTTGTGGTGAAGGTTGGTCAACGTCGGGCGGCGTGGTGGAAAGAGCACCTGTCGACGTTGTGCCCCGAAGGGCAATTTGTTCTCTTCGATGAACCGATGGACAAGCAGACCATTGACCACGCCATAGTCTGGAAACCGGAACCGGGTTGGCTCAAGTCATTTCCCAATCTCAAGAGTATCGTGTCGATCGGCGCCGGGATCGACCACATTCTCCGCGATCCCGAACTACCCTCAGGTGTTCCAATCATCCGCACGACCGGACGGGAATTGAGCATCCGCATGCGCGAATACGTGACACTGCACGTGCTACGACTGCACCGGCGATTGCCCGAGATCGAGGCCGGTCAGGCAACGCGCGAATGGCGCCAGATCATTGAACCGCCTGCGCATGAGCGTTGTGTCGGAATCATGGGACTCGGTAACCTCGGCGCTGATTGCGCCCGTACGCTGGCGATGATCGGTTTTGACGTTGCCGGTTGGTCGCGGACCGCAAAGTCGATCGACGGCATTATGTGTTTTGCCGGCCCATCGGAACGGTCGGCGTTCCTGGCGCGCTCGGAGATTTTGGTTTGCATGCTGCCGCTGACGGCGAAAACAGAAGGCATTCTCAATGCTAGTCTGCTCGACCAGCTCCCAAGGGGAGCCAGCATCATCAATGTTGCGCGCGGGGCGCATCTGGTTGAGAGAGATCTGCTGGCGGCGCTCTCATCAGGACAAATCGGTGCCGCAACGCTGGACGTATTTCACGAGGAGCCCTTACCGGCCGACCACCCCTTCTGGGATCATCCGAATGTCCTGGTCACCCCGCATGTCGCCAGTCTGATTGATCCTGTTGCCGGCGGAAAAAGGATCATCGAGAACCTGAGAAAATTTGAAGCTGGCGAAACGATCGATGACTTGGTCACACCGGGCCGGGGGTACTGAATAGCCGCTCCGTGTGCCAGCTCTTGTCGGTTCAACTGAGTAACAATCCCAGCAGAGCCGAACCTCGGCGTCAGGCGCGGACGCTGGCGCGACCATCATTGCCGATCTGATCGATGACGAAGGCTGCCTCGACCTTCGCACCGGCGGCCGGACTTGATTTGTCTGTGACGCCGAAGTTTTGGCCCGTGTCCGGATTTCTGAGGACGCCGGACGGACAGGAATAAAGCTTTGGGAAGACAAGGTTTTGCGCCACTTCGAGCTCGAATTCGCCAGCGAGCAGCGTCACGGCTGCCTCGCCCATGGCCGGGTCAACGCGAACGCTGTCGCACCCACCGGCGTCAATCCGTGGCAGATTGAAGGCCTCCTCCAAGGACAGTCCGTAATCGAGCAGAAATGCCGTCAGTTGCATGGTGCAAGGAACGATATGGTTGGCTCCCGACGCGCCGACAGCAAACAGGGCCTTGCCGTCACGCACACAAACGGTTGGGCACATGTTCGAGGAATTGATCCTTTTGCCACCGGCCATGGTTGTCGGAAACCCCGGCCGAGGATCAAAATAGGACACGCCGTTGTTCATCAACATGCCTGTTGACGGCAGCATGACTTTAGAACCGAAACGGCTGAGAAGTGTATTGGTCAGGGCGACCATGTTACCGTCTGCATCAACGGTACTGAGATGCGATGTGCATCCGGCTTTATCGATGCGCCCCAAGCGCTGATAATGGCTGGCGAAAGCCTTGTTCAACGCCTTGACATACGTGACATAGGTGTGGGCACCAAATGGCACCGACAGGTCCAGGTTTTCATCGACACACTGCAGCGCTTCATTGAGGCGTGGTCCACCGCTTGTCTCTCCCGCGGTAAAGACGCTTGCACCGCGATGGTAACCAACCAGGGCATCGTGGATCAACGCCTCGTAGGACGCCAGATCTTCGATCGTGATGCGGCTTCCCCCTGCCTGAAGATCACTGGCCAGAAGTTGTCCCGTTCGCCCTTCGTAGAAGTCTCGCGGACCATGATGGGCCAGGCGCTTCAAAGTCTCCGCAAGCGCCCCCAGTTGAACAAATTGCTCCGGCCTCGCCGGCGTGCCGCCGGGAAGATACACCCGTGCGCTTTCCGGAAATCGCGTCAGGTCCGCCGCTTCGAGCGCGATCTGCAGCGTCGCGAACCAGTCCACGGGCAGGCCGTTATCCGCCAACCGGATCGCCGGCTCCAACACGGTATCGAATCCGAGGCGACCGTATCGAGCCAAGGCGGCAGACAAGCCGGCGACGGCACCGGGGACAGTGATTGATCGATAGCCCACAACGTGCGCATTATCCGCGACACCAGGAAATCCCATGATCGAGTCGGGAACGGCAGGGTCCAACGGATAGTCATCCGTCGTGATGGTCATGGGCAGAGTGCCCTGAAAGTCGACGACCATGGCGCGGCCTTCTTGCGCCAGCCACACAACCATATAGCCGCTGCCGCCCATTCCGCTCATCCAGGGCTCGACAACGTTCAAGGCGAAGGCCGTCGCTACGGCCGCGTCAACGGCATTCCCGCCCTTGTGCAGAATGTCCGCACCAACCGCCGCAGCCATCCAGTTTTGCGCGGCGACAACGCCACGCTCGGACGATACGGCGCGTTTGCGAATCTCCCACTGCTCGACGTTCGCATTCAAATTGATCGGCATTCGAGACCACGGATCTTTGCGTTCAATGGACAACGAGGAGGGCCCGGAAGGCGTTCCGAGCCCACACGCGATGTTGCAGGCCTACATGGCCTTCTTGCCGATCTCCACGATCTTCTCGTACATGTCCTTGCCCCAGCGATTGACACCAAGCTTGTCGCGAACCGGCTGCGTCGCTTTGATGAACTCCGCCTTGTCGGGGTAGGTGATGGTGACACCACGCTTTTTCATGTCGGCCAGGAACTTCTTCTGCTGCTCCGGCAGAAGTTCTTGAACCAGCTTTCGCGATGCCGCCTGCGCCTTTCGAAACATTGCCTTGTCCGCGTCGGAGAGCTTGCTCCAGAATGGTTCGCCGATCATCACGTAGGCCGGCTTGTCGATATAGTCGACCATGGCGATGGCCTTCTGCACCTCATAGAACTTTTGCGCATAGATGGTTTCCACCGGATTTTCCTGGCCGTCGACAACACCGGTCTGCAATGCGGTGTAGACCTCCTTGAACGCCATCGGCGTCGGCTTGGCGCCAAGCGCCGTGAGCGACTCGACATAGTAGTCGCGCTGCGGCGCCCGCAGTTTCAGTCCATTCAAATCGGACATCTTATTGATGACCTTATTGGTGCTGATCTGGCGCGGGCTGCGCGGCAGGAAACCCAGCAGTCTCATTTTTCTGGTCTTGACCAGCTTCTTGTTCCACTCGCTGCCGATTGGGCTGTTGATGACGGCGGCGTAGTTGCCGATGCCCTTCATGAGGTAGGGCAATGCCAGGTATTCAATCTCCTTGATTCCGGGATCACCGCTGGCCATGATCTGGGTCGTATCCAGAGCCAGCTGCGTGTGCATTTCACGCGGAGTCCCGAGCTGATTGCCAGGATAGATTGAGACTTTGAAGCGACCTTTTGAATCCGCCTCCAGAATCTCCTTGAATTTCACGGCGCCCAGGTGCTGGGCCTCGCCTTCCTTCGCCCACAGGCCATAGCGGACATCAACCGCGGCAGCCGGGGTCGATGCACCGATCAGCAGCACGGCAGCTGCGGCAAGGCCCAAATGCATTCTGGCTTTCATTTGCATCATCTTTCTTCTCCCACTTGGTTGACGAGCGTGTCCACCGACTTGAAGTGGTCGAGGAACGCTACGGTGAAGTCGACGATATAGTCGGCGATGCTTTGGCCGATTTCGGCCGACGAGCGGCTTGGGTCACCACCCGCCACACCTGTTGTGCAACGATCGGTGATGTCGACAGCCACGTTGACATCGACGCCCCGAAACTTGACGGCGTTGAGGCCAGCCGTTGGCAACTCTAGCAGTTCCCCAAAGCTCTCGTCACGATCGATCAGATCAAGGCGCATGAGCTCAGGAAACATGTGCATGTAAACGGAGGTCATCGGATCACCACCATGGCCGAAGGCCTTGGCGCCGAAACCGGGATGAAGTTCTTCCCATTTCTCGGGAGTCAGCAGGCGCCAGACATTCAGGCACGGGATCAGTACGCCCCGCTCCTGCTTGATTTTGCGTATGGTCTGATCGATCAGCGGATAGTTCCCGGAATGTCCGTTGAAGATCACCAGGTGGTCGAGATCGTGGCTCAGAAAATTCTCACAGAAGTCTTCCAGAACCATACGAAAAGTGTCCGGACGAACAGCCACGCCGCCGGGTATTGGACGGAAGTAATCAGCATAACCGAACGGCAGTGTGGGGGCGGCAATGGCATTCGATTGGCGAGCGATGCGATCGGCCAGTGCCTCCGTCAGCATCCAATCACCCATCGGCGCCATCGGTCCCTGTTCTTCCTGTGATCCCAATGGCAAAAGTATGGTGGGGTTTTCGGGCAATCGCTCCCGAAACTCGAGCCACGTCATATCCTTGAGAAGATGCTTTTTCTCTGTCATCGGGATGGCCTCATTTGACACCGACACCAAAAACGAGATTGGGGATCCACAGGCTAAGTTGGGGAAATGCCGCGATGATGACGACGGCCGCAAACAGCGGAATGTAGAAGGGCAGGATGGCGCGCACCATTCTGGTGAATGGCACTTCGGCAATGTCCTGCGCGATAAACAGCAGAACCCCGACCGGTGGCGTGCCGCCGCCGATGATCAAAACGAAAATCATCAACACGCCGAAGTGCACGGGATCGATGCCGAAACTCACGACCACCGGCACGAGAATGGGGGTCAATACAATCTCGGCGGACGAAGCAATCATGAACAGGCCGACCAGGAACAGCAGGGCCACCATGACGGCCAGAACAACCTGCGGACTATCCGTAAAAGAACCGAGAAATCCGGCAATGCCCTGCGGCACCTGCTCGCGGATCATGATCCAGCTGAACGCCGACGCCACGGCAATGATGATCAACACCCGAATGCTGCCCCACGACACCTTCATCAAGGTGCTCCATAACTCGCCCGCCGTCACGTTGCGATAGACCAGCACGCCAAGTACAAGACCGTAGACAACCGCGGCCGCTGCAGCCTCGGTCGGTGTAAAGACACCGGAGAGAATTCCACCGACGATAATGACGGGAAACAGAACAGCCGGCGCCCCGCGCCAGGTCGCGCATGCCATTTCCGGTAAGCCGGCGCGGGCATATCGCGGGTAGCCGCGCTTGCGGGCGAGAAACCAGGTGAAGACCATTTGCACGGCAATGATCGTCATGCCGGGCAGAATACCGGCCAGCAACAGCCTGCCGATCGACACGTCTGCGAGCGCACCGTAGATGACCATGGCAATGGACGGTGGAATGATCGGCCCGACCATGGCGGACGCCACCGTCACGGCGGCCGAGAAGTCAGCCGGATAACCCTCCCGCTTCATCGCCGGGATAAGAACCGAGCCGAGAGCGGCCGTGTCTGCCGTGGCTGAGCCGGACATTCCGGCGAAGATCATCGACGCAAAAATATTGACCTGCGCCAGTCCGCCATGAATGTGACCGACGAAGGCACGCGCCATGGCTATAATTCTGTCGGTCAATTTGCAGGCGTTCATCAGTTCGCCGGCCAGGTAGAAAAACGGAATAGCCAGGATCAAGAACGAATCCACGGCTGTCGTCATCCGCTGCGTCATGATCGACAAGGAGATATCGGCAAGCAGGAGATAGAGGATAGAAGCCGTGCCCATGGCAAAGACGAGGGGCAGCCCGGTCAACAGCAGCAACACCAATATGCCAAGCACCAATACGATCAGCATTGATGATGCCCCTACATCACGCTCTTGCCATCGGACTCGTCGTCCTTCCAATATGGCCTGGGCCAGCGCAGAAGAATGCGCAGGATGATAAACACAAACATTAGTCCGCCTCCGATCGTCGCCGGAACGCGATAGACCGCCTCCGGCAAGTCCATGGCGCCAATCTCGACGTGCATGCTCAATTCAACGAGAGGAATGGAGTACCAAACAAGGACGACCAGAAACGCGAGTGCAATAGTGCAATTGATGATGCGAAGCACACGCCTGAGACGCCCCGGCAGTCGCACAAACGCGACATCAACGCTGAGGTGACGCCCGTCCCAGCAGATGACGGCCGCACCTATGAACGTCATCCAAACGACGAGCAGTCGGACCAGTTCCTCGCTCCATACGAGCGGGCTGTTCAAGGCAAACCGAAAGACAATCTGCGCGATGGTCAAAGTGATGATTGACGCAAACGCAAGGCCCACCAGGATTCGCAGCGGCAGCGCCCAGTCGCGGCCGGACAACTCTTCGTCTTGCGGTTTGGGCCCTGCCGAAATTTTCGCTCTCCCACTCTGCGTCGAGGCTATCGTCAAGGCTTGTCTATTGCAATAGATTTTCGAAAATACTGTTTGCTACGAAAATTCGTGAGCTGTGCCGGTGATGTTTTGTGCTATTAATATCCGTGAAGAAACCTGGGACGTGATGACTTGAGAACGGACGACACCACCGACGACCTGAGAATTGACCCGCAGCCAACGACGCTGGCGGTGACGGCGTATGAAAACCTGCGCCGCGACATCCGCAGCGGCAGCTTGGCGCCAGGCCAGCCATTGCGGACTGAATGGCTGAAGACGCATTATCGGACTGGGGTCAGCCCTCTGCGAGAGGCTCTGGCCCGACTCGCCGCCGAGCACTTCGTCACTGCCGAGGGCAAACGCGGCTTCCGCGTGTCGGAGATTTCAGAGGACGATTTCGATCAGTTGGTCGACATGCGTAAGCACCTCGAGGCGCGGGCATTACACTTGTCCATCGCCGCCGGCGACGACGACTGGGAAGCTGCCATTGTTGCCAGCTATCACAAGATGACAAAAACCTCTCCACCCGGTTTGCTCCGCGATCCCACCGCGGAGGAAGAACGAGAACGACGGCATCGAACGTTCCATCACGCTTTGCTCAGCGCTTGCGGTTCCAAATGGCAATTGCGGTTCATGGATCACCTCACCAGTCATCTGGAACGATACCGACGGATCATGACGCCGCGCTCGAAAATTACGAAAAAGGTTGCCCGAGAGATTGAGGACGAACATCGCCTCCTCATGGAGAACGCAATCAACAGGGACACACAGACGACACTGACGATTATGAACGATCATCGCCGCAGGACCTATTCGGCGATCAAGGATGAGTTCGCGCAGCGATGCCGCCAATAGACCGGCCGCGAAGACGATCTTTAACGACTCGGAGTGCTACGACGATGACCTACGCGATCAATGCCATGCCAAAACAGGTCAAACCCGAATTGATCGAGAAAGGCTCGCGAACGGAAACGGCGACGGTCGGTCATATCCGCCATATGGGTTTCGCGGATTGCGCGATCCAAAACGTCCTGGGCAAGCGGACGACCGTTGCCGGAACGGCCGTAACGCTCGCTCTACCTGGTCAGGATTCGACGCTTCTGCACCATATCATTCAGTTTCTGCGGCCCGGCGACGTTCTGTGCATTGACCGATTGGGCGATGACAAACACGCCTGTCTGGGCGGCGGTGTTGCCGCGGCCATCATGGCGACCAAGTGCGCGGCCGTCGTGATCGACGGCCCCTGTACGGACCTTCCGGAGATCGAACAATACCAACTTCCCGTCTGGTGTCGCGGCGCCTCGCCGATCACGACCCGGCTGTATGATGTCGGCGGCAGCTTCAACGTTCCGGTTTGCATAGGCGGAGCCGTCGTCAATCCCGGCGATGTCGTGATTGCGGATTTCTCCGGCGTTCTGATTATGCCGCCGGCAGAGGCAGAAGCCGATATTGACTGGGCACTGGCCAAGCAAGACGCCGAGCCGGGAACCCACAAACGTCTGCTCGCCGGTGAACGGCTAGGCGAGTTGTCAGGTGCTTCGGCCAAAGTCGAAGCAAAGTCCAGCAAAAGCTGAGCCTTCAAGCCCGTCAGATTGCTGGCATGCTGCGCCCGCGGTCGCCAAAAATCCCGACTATCGGATCGGCTGATCCGGACCAAGGACCAAATCGGGCAGCCACAGGGTCAGTTGCGGCACGTAGGTAATAAGGACCAGGACCAGAAGCAGCGGTATCAGAAATGGAATGACCGCCATCGTCACGCGCTCGAACGGCACCTTGCCGACCTCGACCATGATGTAGAGGCCGATGCCCATGGGCGGCGTCGCGATGCCGATCAGCAAACCGAGCTGAATAATGATACCGAAGTGAACACGGTCGATCCCGAAGCTGTCGATCACCGGCAGTAGCATCGGAACCAGCATCAGCTTTGCCGGCACACCCTCCACGACACAACCCACCAGAATAATGAACACCAGCATCATCGCCAGGAAAACGCTTTGGGAACTCGTGACCGAGAAGACCGCATCGCCGATTCTTTGTGGCACTTGTTCGATCGCCAACAACCAACCCATCGCAATCGAAAA
>JBPCWB010000224.1:0-7918 GCA_051009955.1 Hyphomicrobiaceae bacterium
CGTCTCAGGTCGACAGAAATCGGTCCCGATCGCTTCGGAGAACACTTCAAGACTTGGAATCCAGCCGGAGTTGGATGGCTCACCAGAAGCAGAAATACGCGGTGCTTTTCGTCCGTGGCTGGCTCGCAGGACTCAGTACAAGGTGACATTGGATGAGGATATGCTAGCCTATCGACACGCCAAGTCATATTATTTTGCGAGAAACAAAAATCGAGCCCGACCGACTCGTTAAAGGAGGAAGAGAAACAAAATGCCAAGGACAAAAATACTGATCGGCGCCGCACTTCTCGCGGCAGTAGCTGTTGGGCCAGCAGGTGCAGCAGATGTCAAGTTGCCAGCACAGATTTCGTGGACGGCCTACGGGACGACCTCATCGGGCTATGCCCAATCCGTAGGTATCGGCCAGATGCTCAAGAAGAACTACAATGCAGGTCTGCGGATCATTCCAGGAAAGAATGATGTCTCACGGATGGTTCCGTTGCGTAGTGGACAATCTCCACTATGCGCTTGTGGAATTGCCTCCTACTTTGCGCAGGAAGGTGTCTTCATGTTCGCCACCAAGAAATGGGGCCCCATGAAGCTTCTCAATCTGTTCAACAATATCGGAGACAATGGTCAGCAAGCCGTTGCGGCTGGCGATGCCGGCATCAAAACGATCAAAGATGTAAAAGGCAAGCGTGTCACGTGGATCAAGGGTGCGCCCGCCCTCAACATGAACATGACCGGTTTTCTCGCATTCGCAGGATTGACTTGGGATGACGTACGGAAAGTGGTCGTGCCTGGATGGAAACAATCCGCCGAGGCGGTGATCAATGGGCAAGCGGACGTAACTTGGGGAAGTACAGTTTCAAGCGCGTACAACAAGCTCGCGGCTTCTCCGCGCGGACTGTATTGGGTCAAGCTCCCGCATGGCGATAAGGAGGCATGGACACGAGCGAAGGCTGTTACACCGCATTGGGCCCCGGCTATGGTGAAGGTTGGAATCTCGCTTGATAAGAGTGAGACTGGAAAGGTGCCTCACGAAGGGATGAACTATCCTTATCCCATCTTTGTTTCGACCGACCGGGCTCCGGATGAGCTTGCCTACGGCCTCACGAAAGCCGTTCTCGACAACTACGAGCAGATCAAGGACTCAGGACCGAGCATGAGCGGGTATCAGATCTCAAAGCAGAATCTGAGTTGGATCTTCCCGTATCATCCAGCAGTCATCAGTTACTACAAAGAAAAAGGCGCTTGGACTGCGGAACACGACAAGCACAACGCAAGTCTCGTCAAGCGCCAGGATGTTCTTGCTGCGGCATGGAAAGACCACGTGTCAAAGAATGGCAGCAAGGATGATGCTGAATTCCAGAAGGCCTGGCAACAGATGCGAGCCGATGCCTTGAGGAAGGCGGGTCTTGAGGTTCCGTTTGAAACCTGGTGATCTACTCTACCCTCCAGCACCAAACGGCAGAGAACAATAGCCGGCTGCTTAGGCAGCCGGCTTTGCTGTTGCTCAGAAAAAAGCCCCAGCACGGGGCTGGGGCCAAAAGGCAGGCTATATAACAGAGAAATTCATAGTATCGACTTGGTTTACTTGAATCAAGGAATTGCGCTGCCGCCGCTTTCAGGGCCAACAAGATTGGTCAATAATCTAAGTGCACTATCGAGTCCTGCCCGCTTTGGCCGTCCTCGCCGTTGGACAGTGGCCGGGTCGCGTGCGATTACGCTGGCGCCCATCGGGCCGACGCCTTTACCCGCGCCGACAGTGATTTTCACAAGCTGAAGCGGGATGCTATGCTGCAAATCTCAAGATCGTCAGACTGCATTGCAGGGCGAGATTGCACGGTAGACTTCAGTCAATGTTGCGTTGGAACCTGATGCTTGAAAATGTAGGACTCGCCCAAGCTGCCGCGTTGATCGTGCTTGCACAGCGCGGGTTCGAGGAGCTCTATTCGAAGCACAACACGCGCGCGCTTCTCGGCCGCGGGGGGCGGGAAGAAGGTGCAGAGTATTATCCCGTGGTTGCGGTCACGCATCTGGCCTGGATTGCCGCGCTTTTTTTTCTAATCCCTTCAAATGCGGCTGTGACGTGGCCACTCATCGCGCTCTATGTCGTCCTGCAGGTTGCACGTTATTGGATTATTGTGTCACTAGGCCCCTTTTGGACACATCGCATCATAACCTTGCCCGGAGCTCCCATTCAGAGGGAAGGACCTTACCAGTTTGTGCGGCATCCGAATTATGTCGTCACGATTCTCGAGACCCTGGTTTTACCGCTAGCGTTTGGAGCAGTGTTTCTGGCGCTCATCATGACGGCAATTTGGAGCGCCGTAATCTATTACAAGATCGTGTTGGAGGATGCAGCTTTGGAAGGGCGACGGCGTTCATATACAACAGATCCCGACTAGGTAGGTCATGTGGGGGCAGCCGTGAGGGCCGACTACGATGCGATTGCTGTCGGCGGAGGACTGGCAGGCAGCGCTTTCGCCTTGGGATTGGCCACCCAGGGGTTGCGCGTCGCGATTATCGAGAGGACACCAACCGCCCAACCAAAAGTTTGCGGCGATTTTCTGAGTGAGGAGGCTCAGGTCCTTCTTAACAAGCTTGGCGTCGACGTTGGACGCCTGGGCGCGGAACGCATTACCCAATTTCGGATGGCCGCCGGCAATCGCGCGGCAATCGCCCCACTGCCATTTGAGGCAGCAGGTTTCACACGGCTGAAACTGGACGAAGCTCTGCTGGAATTCGCCGGGCGATCCGGTGTCGAAATAATTCGCGGCAGAGGCGCAACGGGTCTCAATCTCGACGGCCCGTGGCCAGCAGTGCAGATAGGTGACAGATCTCTCTCAGCGAAGAAAATAGCGCTTGCCACGGGCAAGCACAACTTTCGTGGGTGGCAGCGCCACGCAAGCAAATTGTCCGCCTACAAGATGACGTTTGAACTTTCAAGCGCGGCTCGGGATGTACTCGCAGGTACAGTTCAGTTGGTTGGCTATCGCGGTGGCTATATCGGTGCCTGCAATGTCGAGGGCGGGGCATCAACACTGTGCTGGCTCGTCGATCTGGAGCTTTTGGCGCAGTGCGGCAGCAACTGGCGGAGTCAGTTGGACGAACTGGCCAGGGGTTCTGACTTCATTGGCGATCTTGTGCTTGGTGCCGAAGCACTGTTTGAAAAGCCTGCAACGATCGCCGGCATTCCGTTCGGCTATCGGCGTCGGCAAGCAATCAGCCCGCATGTCTTTGCCGTTGGCGATCAAATAGCGGTTATCCCGTCATTCACAGGCGATGGGACGTCGATTGCCATATCGTCGGGTCTTGCCGCGGCGGAAGCCATTCTGAGGGGCGATTGCGCCGAGCAATATCATTGGAATTTTCTTCGTCGCCTTAACGCACAATTTCGGTGGGCAACCGCAATTGAGCTAACATTCAAGAGCGCTTTGACACGACGGCTGAATGTCACTGCCATTGCCGCATTCCCATCGCTTGCAACGCTCATGACGCGGTTAACCCGACTACCTGACAACTTGAAGTGATCGAACGTCCTACAAGTCAAGCACGACAAAGTATGCGCTGAACCCGGGGCCGAACGCCGCCATCAGATGACGCCCGCGCGCGCCGCTATCAATTGCATGCTTGAGTACAAAGAGCGCGGTGGCAGACGACATGTTGCCGTAATCGCGCAAGACATCCCACGAGAATTGCAAGTCCGCGGGATCGAGATCGAGCACGGCCTGCGCAGTCTCCAGCACCTTCGACCCGCCCGGGTGAAACAGGAACCCATCGAAGTCTTGGAGTGCCAGCCCGTTGGTGTTGAGGAAATCAGAAAGCGCCTCACCGAGACGGTCGCGCATCAGAGTTGGGAGTTCAGGACTCAAAACAACGCCAAAGCCATCGTTCTTAACGTCCCAGCCCATGATGTGCTCGGTGTTTGACCAGAAATATTCACCAGTCGCAACGATACGGCCGAGACTGCCTTGCTGGTCGTCGGTGCCTTCAACGTTTCTACTGTTCAGAACAACACCTACGGCACCGTCGCCGAACAGAGCGCTTGAGACGAACATTGCCAGACTTGGGTCATTGACGCGCATACACAACGAACACAGATCAACTGTCATAAAAAGGACCGTCTCGTCGGCATGGCATCGGGCCATGCGCTCTGCCCTTGCGAGACCGGCGACGCCACCGCCGCAGCCAAGGCCGAAGATGGGCAACCGCTGAACGTTGGATCTGAAATCCAGCCTGTTCATTAGGCGCGCCTCAAGGCTGGGGATCGAGAGGCCTGTGATCGTGTTTGTTATGACGACGTCAATGTCGCTGAGCTCGACTCCTGCCGCTGCGGTCGACCGACGCGCTATGTCCTCGAGCAAGTCCAGGGCGTTGTGCTCAAACGAAGCTGTTCGTTCCTCCCAAGTATGTTCTTGCTCGTACCACTCGCTCGGTTCCACCGTGTACCGATTCGAAATGCCGGTATTTGAAAACAGACCTTCAAGACGCGCGAACTGCGGATAGTATTTCTTTGCACGAGCGACGGCTTCGTCTTGAGATATCGTGTTCGCCGGAACCGCTGTTGCAAGACCCAGAACATCAACTGCAATGGACTGTTCTTGATGGGCCTCGTGCCCCTTCGCCATATGTCGCTGCATAAAAACTCCTCCCCCCAAATGTAGGTTAATCAACTATAGACGTATGAAAGCGACAGGGACATGGTTGTCGGAGTGATCATGAACAAACTTACTTTTGAGGCGGTCGGATAGGATTCAGCGATGCATCAATTGACGCGCCCACTATTGCGTAAGGCTCTCGCTGGCCTGGTCGTGTCGATTGTCAGGCACCAATCGAAAACGGTTGAAACTGCCCGCTGCGTCTAGCATATCGATATGCAGGGAATTGCTCCCTTGCCTGTCCACCTTGAGCAATCAGCTCAAATTGCCCGGATGAGTGCTCGGGCTCGCAATCGGTTTCCGCTCGGGCGAGTATAAGGCGAGCTGGCGATCCTGCTTTGCGCCAATAAGAAAATGTTCGGTTGGTCCAACTGCTCTGCCGTTGGAAGCGGACAATTGATGGCACCTGATCCTGGCGGCGACACGGGCCGATCAGCGGCAATGTCATCTACGAAAGCGCTACCCGATCCTGTGAGCGATTGCAGTTCTATGATCAATTCGTTTCGACAGTCGCGTGCTCAACACCAAACTGCTCGTGGAGTATGGATTTGACTGCCGTTTTGGTTTGAAGGGCATCGACGCCAGCATTCATTTCCACTTCCAATGTCACCATCGGGCGTTCCTGCGTGATTGACCACGCGTGGATGTGGTGAACTCGTTTGACTCCGGGAACGCTGGTTTCGATGGCGTTCGCCACTTCGCGGCGATCAAACCCTCGCGGTGCCCCTTCGAGAAGAATGTGGCCGCTCTCACGCACCACGTGCCACGCTGAGCGCAGAATGATCAGCGCGACCAGCACTGACAGAATTGGATCGATTGGGGTCCAGCCGGAGACGATGATCACCAGTGATGCGACGATTGCAGCCACGGAACCCAGAAGATCGCCGGCGACATGCAAAGCCGCCGCGCGAACATTGAGATTGCCACCCTCTGCCCGCATCAAGACCCAGAAGGCCAGGATGTTGACGATAAGGCCGGCAACGGCAACCCAGAGCATTAGACCGCCCAGAATCTCGATCGGGCTCGTCAGGCGGTGGTAGGCTTCGATACAGATCCATCCCGCGATCGCAAACAGGGAAATGCCATTGACGAAGGCGGCGAGGACCGAAAAGCGATCGAATCCATACGTCCGTTGCCAGTCGGCGGGTCGTCGGGCAAGGCGAAAGGCCAACCAAGCAAGCACCAGTGACGCGAAATCCGTGAGCATATGACCGGCATCTGCCAGAAGAGCCAGCGAACCAGAAATCACGCCACCGACCACTTCGACCAGCATGAACCCGCCGGTCAGGAGTGCGGCGATTCCAACAGCGCGCTCGTTGCCGGCTCCATGGACGTGTCCGTGAGCGCCATGAGCATGCCTTTTCATGAAAACCACCGATCAGATGACGGCGTACGTTCGATCGCGATCGAGCGGCTCGGTCTTGCCCGCATCATGGTTGCGGCCGCCACTCCGGACGACAGAACACTTGCCATCGCGGCCTCCCAGTTGTTGTGTTGCGCTGACGCCTACGAAAGGTAATCTCTCTAGTAGCTATAGGTTCAAGAGGTATGTGCGATGTTGTCGATTGGCGCGTTGTCGCGGCAGACCGGGGTGAAAGTGCCGACCATCCGCTACTACGAGCAGATGGGATTGATCGAGGCGCCGGAACGTTCGCAAGGAAATCAACGGCGCTACTCGCGTGCAGAGACCGAACGTCTTGGCTTCATCAAGCACGCGCGCGATCTAGGTCTCTCGCTCGAGGCAATCCGCGACCTGGTACGCTTGGTCGAGCGCCCGAACCAGCCATGCACCGATGCCGATGTCATTGCAGCCCGTCATCTGCGTTTAATCAGGGAGAAAATTGCGCGGCTGAAAGGGCTTGAGTGTGAGCTCGAACGCATCGCAAGCGGCTGTCGCGGAGAAAGCGTGGCCGACTGCTATGTGCTCCAATCGTTATCTGACCACGCCATGTGTGCCGACGAACACTGATGGAATAGCATTCCGCTGGAATGAAGGCCGTGGATAAGGGCCTGTACCGCACGGTGCTCCTCGTGGCACTTTTCAACAGGGGATGCTTTTTCGTCGAGTTCGCCGTGGCCGTTTTCATCGGTTCGGCCTCGCTTTGTCACGATGTCAGAGACGGAAGCGATGGGCCATTTAAGGCCATTCGCCCAACGCGCCTTGCCAAAATCGCTGGCTGTCGGCCATACCGACCTTCGCAATCGTAGTAGTTTTTAATCCTTCACGCCCGGCACCCACCCTTCAACCTCCCAGGCATTGTGAGTTGGTCGGTGGTCGTTGAGTGAGAAAGGCTCTGGCATCGCTTGTGGTTGGCGAGAACCGCACATACGGCTGTCTTAGGCAGCTCGAAACATCACTGGGAGATGGCATGAATTCCGACGTTTACGACAGGGCGATGCATCGGCTGACCAATGGCGGCGTTCTGTTACTTGATGGCGGTGTATCGACAGAACTTCAGCGTCGCGGCGTTCCAATGGCCGACGAGCTATGGTCGGGCCGAGCTGCATTGGATCATTGGGAGGCAGTCGTTGACATGCATTGCGCCTACATTGATGCCGGGGCAGATATCATCACTGCAAACACCTATGCCTCTTCGCGGTTAATGTTGGATCCTGTCGGTCTCGGTTCCAAAGTTGAAGAAATCAACCAGCGAAGTATCGACGCGGCTTTGGCTGCTCGTGAAAGGTCCGGTGCAAAAGACGTGCTGATCGCTGGATCTTTGTCGCACGCGATTCCCCTGCAAATACGAGGTAAACCACAGCCGGTTGACGACAGGCTTGGCAATGACGTCTTGGCCAAGGCCTTTCAGGAAATGACATCAATCTTGTCGGACGGAGGTGTTGATCTGATCCTCGTTGAGATGATGTCCAAACCCAATCGGATGAGACCGCTATTTGAGGCCGTGTCAGCTGGCACGCTCCCGGTGTGGTGCGGTTTATCAGTGAAACGCGGAGAAGCTGGCAAGCTGGTTGCAACCCATGATTCCAAGGTGCCGTTTGACGCCAATGTCATGTTGGCAGCAGCTCAGAACTTCGATGTGTGGGGTATCATGCATTCGCCTGCCGATCTGATTGATGAGGCCCTAGCAGCTCTCCGAGGCTCGCGTACGCGCTTGCTCATGGCCTATCCAGATTCTGGCTACATGGAGATGCCAAACTGGCAATTTGTCGACACTATGAAACCAGATCGATTCGCCCAGTTTGCCGAACTCTGGATCGAGTCTGGCGTGCAAATTGTTGGTGGTTGCTGTGGTCTTGGGCCGGAGCACATCACT
>JBPCWB010000225.1:0-17031 GCA_051009955.1 Hyphomicrobiaceae bacterium
TCCGGCTGATTCTGCATGTCAGTCAGGACGTTGCCGATCTCAGCCTTGATATCATCAATGTCCATGGCGCCTTCCTCGTGTTTCCGTGAGGTAGCGCCCCCTGTCGAATTGTTGCGCGGCAAGCCCCGACCGTCAATCCGGGATGATCATGCCCTTGCCCATCGTCTGTTTGTCGAATTGCTCGTAAGCCGCCGCCGCATCCGACAACTTGAACGACTCCGTGATTTGTCGATCGATGTCGACACCGCGGTCTGCAACAAACTTTGTGCACTCATCCTGAATGTTCGTCGAGAAGGTCCAGGACCCCATCAGCGTCACCTGTCGCCGGATCATGTCCGTGCTGACTTCCAGGGTGATCGTTCCGCCTTCGCCAACAAAACACGCGGTGCCCCAGGGGCGCGTCCCGCGTACAGCGGCGACCCGGGCATCCGGATTGGCCGACGTTTCGAGCGCATAGTGCACGCCCTTGCCGCCGGTCAGCTTTTTTAATTCCTCGACACCGTCAGCCTTGCCGACATTAATTGTGTGGCTGGCGCCGCACTCCTTGGCCAGCGCCAGGCGCTCGTCGGAGATATCAAGACCGATGACCTCCATACCCATCGCTCTTCCCAGCATTGTACCGCTTATGCCGACTGGCCCCTGGCCGAAAACCGCCAGCGTCTTGCCGCCATTCATATCCATCCGGCGCAGCGCACCATAGGCCGTGCCGGTGCCACATGAGATCGCCGCACCTGTCGCAAAGGACAACTCTTCCGGAAGTTGCACCAGCGTGTAATAGGGGATCGCCATGTAATTGGTGTGTGCGCCATGGCCGGTTACACCGTAGACCGTCTTTTTGTCTGTGGTGCACATCTGCGGCCAGCCGCTACGGCAGTCCGGGCAGACCTCGCAGCCGGAGTAGTGATGAACCATGACGCGGGCGCCATCCACGGCATGATGTTTGGCGACATTGGTGCCGCGAGCGACCACGACGCCACAAGGCTCGTGGCCACCAATCTTGGGCTTGCCGTCGCCGCCCAATCCGAGTGACGCCGCCATACCAGGACCACCGCCGGGCGAACGATAAATGTGCAGGTCCGAGCCACACATGCCGGACGCCTTGATCTCGATAACAACATCGTCCGGCCCCGGAGTCGGATCGTCGAAATCCTGCAGCTCCAATTGACGATTTCCGGTGAAGACGAGACCCTTCATTGGTGTTCCTCCGGGTGCCCGTCGAAACACGATGTCCACGGGCGGTTTGTTCTATGGCGACGAGTGCCCGATACGAAGCCAGTTGCACGACGGTGTCAAGTGCCGCCCGGACGGATCAATGCTGTGTGTCGGACCGGTCAGATATGCTCATCAGGGGACGACCAGACGAGCAGGCAGATGACGCAAATGGCGATCGAGAAGACGATCAAAATCATCTTCATGCCCCACACGGTCATCGAAATCCAAAGAGCCAGAGGAGTTGCTAGTGCAATGAACCCGCACAGGGCGATGATCCAATGCCGCACCGAGCGCGGAACGCGTTCCAGGTAGCGTTGAAGGAGGCTCATCAGCCCTTGAACAAACACCATTGCCCGCCGTGCCTCGCAGTACCGCTGAACCATTCCAGGCGCAAAGTAAGTCAGTCGCAACCGTAGTTTGCTTACAGTGGACCAAGTTTGCAAGGTGCACGATTGGAGGTTCGGCTCGGACTTCGGTCAAATGTTAGTCTTCGGTCAGGGTTTCGAGGTCCTTGCCGCCAATCTTCTTGTGGCAGCCGATGCAGCCGACCGCAGCGATCTTGCCCACACGGCCGGCAATTGCAACGCCGTTTGAATTGCGCGAAATAGCGCCATCCGGCTCATACTTTGCCCAGAACCAGTCCTTGTTCTCGGGATCGTAACCGTGTTTGTTCACAAACATCACGGTGTAGGCCGCGAGATATTTGTTCGGCGTCTGGTATACAGCACTGACAGTGGCATCGGCGGACACGTGATTGGCCTTCACGATGACCGTCGCGCGCCGTCCGTCAACCGTGACGTCTGCCTTGTAAATCTGCTGGATCGAACCGTGCGGTTCGGTCCCCTCAAAAGCATGCACGTTGATCCGGTCAGGACCCGCCAGGCCGCGCGCAACAAGCACGCGCCAGAGTTTCGTGGCCAAAACCACATCCTGCTGCTTGCCATAGGCGATCCGAGGCGACTTATCGGCCGCTTTCGACGCAACCGTGATGATACCCATCAGAAGCAAGACACTCGCAGCCTTGACTAGCTGCGGCACTGCGGCCTGGCGGAACGTCTTTGCACCGGACCATGGGTTTCGGGTTCGCGTGTTTGGGATCTCGTGGTCGCTCCACATGATGTGCGCTCGCTTCTCCCTGCTGGCCGGCAGCAGGCGCCCGCAGGCACCCAAAGTCTAGTCAAAGCCACTCAAGTTGGTGTGAAGCATAGTGAAAAACCGAATTGCGGGTCGTTGCCATCAAGAAACGCGAAAACAGATAGTCGCGCACCGTCGCCGAATCGTCGCGACATTTGGACGGTTTTCCATTAATGGCTGAGGCGTTTGCGAGTGACGGGAGTATGTCATGGCAGAGGTGAGGGACACCCAAAGTAACTACATCGGGCGGGTCATTGCCTATATCTTCGGGCGCAACACCCTGATTGGGATCGCGTCCCTCATGCTCTTGACCATCTCCGGGTATGCAACCTGGAGTGGCATGAATGATTTCATCATCGGGGTTTCAACGTCGCCGGCATCGCAGGGCCGCGAAATAGTCGGTGGATTGTCTGTCTCCAACGAACTCCTTGTGATCGCGATCGTTGTCGCGCTGACGTTTCTGATGTGGTTGGCCTTGCGCGAAAGCTTTCGCGAGCGCCCCCGCGACAGTGCCCGGCGCGGCCAGGATCTGCGCGATCGTCTGATCACCTTTCCACTGTATTTGTTTTTGGCGCTGTGGTCGGTCGGTTTCGGCTATGGCTTCTGGTGGAGCCTGATTGCCGGCGAAGAGGCGACGCGGACCAGCCTGTCCGGACTGCAGGAAGACGCCCGCGACGCCGGGGCAGCCGTCGCGGCCCGCCTTGATGCCGTCAAGTCGCAACTCGACAACGTGGTCACATGGTCGGACGGGCAGATGGCGCGCGAAGATGCCAGCGGCGGCAGCTGTGGCAAGTCTTCCGGCGCAGGCCGAGGGCCGCTCTATCAAGCCCGCGCCAGCGTGCGTGACTCGGTAGCAACGCTACGTGACGGCGTCGTCAAAAACTGGATTGCGCCGGTCCAGGCCGATATCGAAGAGCTGCAGAAGAGTGTCGCCGGTCTCGAAGGCAGCACTGTCCTTGAACGGCAGCAGAGTTTCGAGGCAAAGGCCACCGGAGTGCGCAGCAACGCCCGACGCATCGCCGCGCGTAGCAACGAATTCGGCACGTCGACGGCGGCGGAGATGAAGGCGTTGGCAACGACGGTCTCGATCAAACCTGGACGACCTGGGTTTTCATGCTTCGATCCTACGTTGGCGCAGCGGCTCAACCAGGCCGCCGCGCAAGCGGCCCAACCGGCCGTGCTGAGACTACGCGAGGCGGCGTTCAACGAAGGCCCGGCCGGCGTTGCCAATGCCGTCAAAAACCTCTGGAGCAACATCGGCGCTTCGCTCGCAGCCATCCCAACGCTGTTCGGGGTCAAAGGCGACGAAACGCTGGCCGCAGAGAGCAGGCCGATCAGTGGTCGTGATCTCATCGCATTGCTCGCCACGCTCGGCATTGATCTTGGCTTGTTCGTCCTGACGGCACTCAATCCGCCACCGGAAGCGCCGCGCCAGCTCCGCCTTGATGCGACCGTTCGGCAGCAAGTGACGGCGGCCATCAACACTGCCATCCGCCGCGCGCCTGGTGCGGACATGGAATGGGTACGGCGGCACTTCATTCACCACAACCAGGCTTCTTACCTCATCATTCCAAACCTGTTCAGTTGTGAGCCGGAAGGAGATGAAGCCGAGAAGGCTCTGGCCATGAATCACCTCGCCGGTGTGTTCGACGATCTCGAACTCGTGCGTTGGCCAACCAAGGAGGAGTTCGACAAGCTGCGCGCGGAGGAAGGCGGCGACAGCCTCACCGACATGACAAACATCCGAAAGGAGCGGCTCGCCACACTCGAGAAGGACCAGAGCATCAATCTCGATCAGGAAAAAGCCGAGCGCATTCGAACCGCTGAACCGATCCGCAACCACGGACTGTTTTCCAAAGCCGAGCGCGTGTTGGCGATCGCGGGTTGGAGCGAAACGGCGCGCAACGACATCGAAATCTTTACGCTCGTCGATACCGATGGCCTGACACCGCTGCTGGCCGTCCTCAATGATCTCGTCAACCAGGAGAATGGAAGCGGCGGCACGCGAGCATCCGAGGCAGAGACTGCGTAGCTAGGCATGCGACTGGCCGGCGCACTCAGCTTTGTGGGCTTCGACCAACGCCGCCATCGAGTTGAACGTGAATTCCGGCTCGGGCATCAAGGGGGGCCGCATGGTCGCCCCGAAGCCATCCTGGTCGTGCCGGCGATAAATCCAGCACGACGCCAGGCCGTTGGCCTTGGCCGGCACGTGATCGTGAAACATGCTCTCAGCTGTATGTAGTATCGCTGATTTTTCAACACCAAGCCGCGGCAGCATCTCCAGCATGTAATCGAAATTGCCTTGCGCCGGCTTGTAAGAGCCGACGTCTTCGGCGGTATATATCGCATCGAATGCAACCTGCAGGCGCTGGTCGCTGGCGGCAAAACTGGCGTTGTCGACGTTCGACAAAATCACCAGTTTGTAGTGCTTCTTCAGGTAGCGTAGCGCGTCGGCACTGTCGGGAAACGCCGGCCAGTCAGCGACCGATCGGCCGTAGGCGACGCAGTCTTCGTGCGAGAACGGCACACTCCATTCCTCGGCCAGGCGCTTGTAGACAGTGCCGAGAACGTCAGGATAGCGCTTGGATGGCGTCTGCCTTTGAGTTGTCGATTCATGGAAGGCGTGTGCCTCCAGAATTTCATTTCGTGTGAGCTGGCGTTCGGCCCCGCCGATCAGCGGCTGCAGACCGGCGACCATGCCGCTCTCCCAGTCAATCAACGTGCCGTAACAATCGAACGTTAGTGCCTTGTATTGCCCGAGCTTCATGCCGGCTCTCCGTAGATTTCGTTTTGTGAAGGTTCTGATTCAGTGCTTGCCGCGACGCCGGCGTTTGGCCCGTTTTCCACCAGAATCCAGGAGGTTGCCGCTGTCATCCTCGCTCATTGTCGCTTCAGACGCGGCTGAAATCTCGTCAGTGGTGGCGGCCATCGAATGCGGGGATATCTCAGCGGCATCGCGGACAACGGCACGTACGAGCCGTTCGACCGTCAGGCCTTGCACCACGATGGAGAAGACGACCACAGCGTAGGTCATCGTCAAAATGATCGGCTTGAATTCGCCGCTGGGAAGCGACAGCGCGAGAGCAACCGATATGCCGCCGCGCAGGCCCGCCCAGGTCAGGATACGGACGGCACCGCTGGTGAACTCAGTGCGCAGACGGAGGAAGCCAATCGGAATGGCGACAGCAATCAGCCGCGCGACGAGAACGATTGGAATGGCCAACAGGGCCAGGCTGGTATGCTCCGGGCTGAACGCGATGACGAGCACTTCCAACCCAATGAGCAAGAACAGAACCGAGTTCAGAATTTCGTCGGTCAGCTCCCAAAACTGAAATACATGGCGCCTGGTGTCTTCTCCCATCGCGAATCGGGCACCTTGGTTGCCGATCAGCAAGCCAGCGACCACCACGGCAATCGGGCCGGAAACATGGAGCTTCAGCGCCAAGGCGTAAACGCCGGTCACGAGTGCGATCGTAATCATGACTTCGATGTAACGCTCTTCCAACGTCCGCATCATGCCGTAGGCAATCAAACCGCCGATCAGACCCAGGGCCGCCCCTCCGAAAGCCTCCCAGACGAAGAGCTGGGCGATGGCCGCCACGGTCATTTCGCCGCCATGCCCGCCGGCACCAGTGGCGATCACGACCAGGATTGAAAATATGACGACGCCGACACCATCGTTCAGCAGGGATTCGCCCGCGATCTTGGCCTGCAGCAACCGGGGAATTTTGACCGTCTTGAGAATCCCGAGCACGGCCACCGGATCGGTCGGCGAGATCAAAGCGCCGAAAACAAGCGCCCAGATGAATGGCAGGTTGAAGCCGAGACCGCTAGCAACCGCCCAAATCGCGCCACCAACGATGAAGGTCGACAGCAGGACCCCGATCGTCGCCATCAAACCGATCGCCCATTTGCGCTCGGCGAGTTCCGTCAGATCAACATGCGCCGCGCCGGCGAACAGCAAGGCGCTCAGCATGCCCTCCATCAGTGCTTTCTGGAAATCGACCTCGCGCAAGGCGCCGGTTACTTCTTTGGCGATTTCCAGCGAGGGATTGAGGTGATCAATCGCCAGGACCCCACCTGAGGCGGCCAAGGCCACGACGACCAGACCGATCGTGTGCGGCAGCTTGAGAACATGGTGGTTGAGATATCCACCGACGGCCGACAGGCCGATTAGCAGGGCAATGATGTCCAGGAGTGTCATACGCGGGCTCTCAGTCTGTGCGCGGGTGACTGTACACCTGCCAATTACGAGATCAAGCCGCATGGCTGGCCCTGATAGTTGAGACAGACGCTTGAGAATCGGTCGCAGCCGTGGAATGGAGATGACAACCATGAATGGCCGAGAGGTTCCGGACACCATGATGAATCAAATCGAGAGCAAACCGGTTGATCGGGCGCGCCTGGTGGAAATCATCAAGGCGCGCTCATTTCAGGTCGGCGGCGAAACGAAACTGGCGTCGGGGCGCACGTCCTCGTTCTATTTCAACATGAAGCCGACGATGCTTGACCCTGAGGGCGGTTATCTGATTGGCGCACTTGTCCTCGATCTCATCGCTGACGAGGGCGCGACCATGATTGGCGGCCTGGAGATGGGCGCGGTTCCGCTGGCGACCGCGGTCGCCACGGTTTCACATATGCGAGGTCAGCCGCTGCCGGCCTTTTTCGTGCGCAAGCAGGCCAAGGAGCACGGAACGCAGGCGATGGTCGAAGGGCTTCCGAACGGTCAGACCCTGGCGGGACATCGCATTGTTGTCGTCGAAGACGTGACGACGACCGGGGGCTCAGCGTTGAAAGCGGTGGAGTCGATCAAATCCACCGGAGGCGAGGTGCTCGCTGTGGTGACTTTGGTCGACCGCGACGAGGGCGCAGTGGCGACATTCGCCGAGGCCGGCATTGCCTTCAAACCACTTTTAACTGTCCGGGATTTCGCATAATCACCTGACCGCGCCGCGATCGATGCAAGAGCGTCAGTCAGAAGACAGTTCAAATCAATCGCCGTTTCGAATCACTCAGCCGCCTCTCGCAATTGCGGGGCGGCGGCCCTGACGTCCGCATCGACGTGTTCTTCGAACTGCTGGAAGTTTTGATTGAACATATCGATCAAGGCACTGGCTTGTGCATCGTAGGCCATTTTATCGGCCCAGGTTTCGCGCGGATCGAGAATCTTGGAGTCGACTCCATTCAAACTGACCGGCACCTCGAAGCCAAAGATCGCATCGGTCCGCATCGCCTGCGCATTGAGCTCACCAGACAAAGCCGCGCGCACAAGCCCTCTTGTAACCGCGATCGGCATGCGTTCGCCGACGCCATACTTCCCACCTGTCCAGCCCGTGTTGACGAGCCAGCACGAAACATTGTGCTTGGCGATCAAGTCGCGCAGCAGGTTGCCATAGACACTCGGATGACGCGGCATGAAGGGCGCGCCAAAACACGTTGAAAATGTCGCTGACGGCTCGTTTCCGATGCCCTTTTCAGTGCCGGCAACCTTCGCCGTGTAGCCGGACAGGAAATGATACATCGCCTGGCTGGGCGTCAGGCGGGCAATCGGCGGCAGCACGCCAAAAGCGTCTGCACACAGCATCACGATGTTGTTCGGGTGACCAGCCGTGCCGGTTGCGCTCGCGTTGGAGATGAAGTGCAACGGGTAGGCCGCCCGCGTGTTCTCGGTCAGTCGACCATCATCAAAATCAGGCTCGCGATCGACGTCGTCCAGGACGACGTTCTCCAGCACGGCACCAAATCGGTTTGATGCATCCCAAATCTCGGGCTCCGCTTGGCGCGACAGGCGAATGGTCTTGGCGTAGCAGCCACCTTCGAAATTGAAGATCCCGTCTGCCGACCAGCCGTGCTCATCATCCCCCAGCAGAATCCGATCGGATGCCGCGGACAATGTCGTCTTGCCGGTTCCCGACAGGCCAAAAAACACAGCAGATTCACCGTCCGCATCCGCATTGGCCGAACAGTGCATCGGCATCACATCCCGTTCCGGCATGATGTAATTGAGGAAGGAAAAGACGGATTTCTTCGTCTCGCCGGCATAGAGCGAGCCACCAATCAGCACCAGGCGCTTCGAGAAATGACAGGCAATTATCGTCTCGGACCGGCAGCCGTGGCGCGCCGGATCGGCGCGAAAACCGGGAAAGTTGACAACGGTAAACTCGGGCTTGAATCCGGCCAATTCGGAGGGTTCCGGCCGTCGCAGCATGTGGCGGATGAATAGCGCATGCCACGCCTTCTCACAAAATACCCGGGTGTTCAGGCGGTAGTTGGCTGCCGCACCGGCAAACAAGTCCTGGACAAACACCTGCTTGTCTTTGCCATAGGCCAGAAAATCAGTGAGCAGCTGGTCGAACTGCTCGGGCGAGATTGATTGGTTGTTGTCCCACCAAATGGTCGATTGCGTCGTCTCGTCTTCGACCGTGTATTTGTCGCGGGCCGACCGCCCCGTGTGCTCACCGGTGACGGCAACGAAAGCGCCGGTCGCCGCGAGTCTTCCCTCTTGCGCGGAGACTGCCAGCTCGACCAACTCAGCCACCGAATTATTGTGTTTTATCGTTCCGGAAATGGTCAATGGGAACGTTTCTGTCGTCATGTTTCAATCGTCCGCGCTGTCATCGGAGAGGCTGGCCGCTACATCCGTCGTGCCCAATCCTGCCAGCCCAGAGCAGGGGGGAAACCCAATTCAACATAGTTTCCGAACTCACAAAAGGCTCCGATTGGCACTTTATCTCGGTTTCGCACCTATCTGATAGGCAAGATGCCTGCCATTTCAGCCCTCGTGTCGCGTTTGCGAGCCGATCACAATGTCCATAACGCTCTTGGCCTGACAACGGCTATATCAGGACGAGTGACGCCTTGTCGCTCTTAATGCGCCTGATCACGCCGGGTTCAGGCACGCCAACTCAGATCCTTGCGCTCAAGCCGAGCGCAGTCCGCGGCAACAAAAAAGGCGCACAAATCCATGCCGCTTCGCTTTCAATGCTCATTCAGGTAATATTCAGGGGAAAGTCAGCAACTATCCCTTGTGCCACATTTCGTACAAGTTAACGGCATAACCGCAGCATTGCTGAGGCGTGCCAAGGACGGGACAGCATGAAAGAAAAAAGCACAGTCGCTCTGGTCGATGATGAACGCAACATTCTGACGTCGTTGAGTATGGCGCTCGAGGCGGAGGGCTACAAGGTCCGAACGTATAGCGACGGCGCGCAGGCGCTCGAAGCTCTGGCCGACGAACCTGTCGACTTAGGCATATTCGATATCAAGATGCCACGCATGGACGGCATGGAGCTGCTGCGGCGCGTGCGCCAACAGTCAGACATGCCGGTGATTTTCCTAACGTCGAAAGATGAAGAGATCGACGAATTGTTTGGCCTCAAGATGGGGGCGGACGACTATATCTCGAAACCGTTTTCGCAACGCCTGGTGGTCGAGCGCGTCAAGGCCGTCTTGCGACGCGCCCAGGCCCGCGACGGTATCGGCACTGATGAAGAAGCCGCCCGCGTTCTCGAACGCGGAATGCTGCGTCTCGATCCGGAGCGTCACACCTGCCATTGGGACGGAAAATCAGTGACGTTGACCGTGACCGAGTTTCTTATTCTTCAGGCGCTTGCGGCGCGCCCGGGCGTCGTCAAGACCCGGGATGCGTTGATGGATGCTGCCTATGACGATCAAGTCTATGTGGACGATCGGACAATCGACAGCCATATCAAGCGGTTGCGCAAGAAGTTCAAGCAGGTCGACGATGATTTCGATGTGATCGAGACCCTCTATGGGGTAGGCTATCGCTTCAAGGAGGCCTAAAATCTGCGCATTGGCCCGATTGATCTGAATTTGACCGAACGGCGACAGGCGGCGATGCTGCCTGGCGCGGTGCTGTGGGTTCGGGAGTGTAGACGAGGTCGGTAAATCATGGCTGTTGAGACCGACTACCCGGCGGAAGACAGACAGACTCCAAGCCTCCACAATAAGACCAAACTGACCGACCTTCGCGACAGCGGCAGTTGGCCATTCGGCAGTGCCGCGTTGCCGCTGCGCCGTCGTCTTGTGCCCCTTGCCCAGGCCGTCGACCGCCTGTTCGAGCGGCTCGCCGACACTTTCGTCGTCCGTTTTGTGTCGAGCACGCTGCTGCGCCGGATCATCGTATCGAACCTGCTTGGATTGGTGGTTCTGCTTTTCGGCGTGCTGTACCTTAGTCAGTTCAATGTTTGGCTGATTGATGCCAAGCGCGAGAGCCTGCAGTCGCAGGGCCGGATCATCGCCGGAGCAATTGCATCCAGCCTGTCTCGTGACGGCGAGACCGACAGACCAACCGGGATCAGGGGGAGCTTGCTTGATGATCCGTTTGCCGATCTATCCTTTTCTCTAGGACCGGAATTGGTAACGCCGGTGTTACGGCGCTTGCTGGTCGGCACCAGCAATCGGGCGCGCGTTTACGATCGCAAAGGCAATCTGGTTGCGGATTCAGTTCGGCAGTTGCCACCGCTTGGCCTGCAAAGCCGAAATGCCAAAGGCGAGAACACCAATCGGCCAACGACGAAAAACCTCTGGACCCGAATGAAAGAGTGGTTTCTGAGTTCGGACTTGAATGTCTACAAAGATCTTCGCGATGCTAACGGGCGGCTTTATCCCGAAGTGCGCACCGCCATGAAAGGCCGGTCCGAGGCGTTGTTACTACTGACCCGTAGCGGTCGGCAGATCGTGTCTGTCGCGATCCCTATTGAGTTGGCTGGCGACGTACAGGGCGTGTTGTTGCTGTCTACGCGCCCCGGCGAGGTCGACGATGCCTTGGCTGAAGAGCGGTTCGGGATAATGGCTTTGGCACTTGTTGCGCTGGCTGCGGCAATGCTCGCATCCTACTTGCTCGCCCGAACGGTGGCGGGGCCGATGCGCACGCTGTCTGCGGCGGCGCAAAAGGTGACACGAAATATTCGCTCGGCACGCAATCTGCCAAAATTTGAAGCGCGTGAAGATGAAGTCGGACAGCTTTCACAATCGTTTCAATCGATGACTAAGGCGCTTCTCCGGCGAATTGACGCTAGCGAAAAGTTTGCAGCTGATGTCGCTCACGAACTCAAAAACCCGCTTACCGCGGCCCGCTCTACGGCAGAATCTCTGATCTATGCCAAGTCGGACGCCCAGCGCGATGCTCTCGTCGTCCAGATCCAGGAAGAACTCAAGCGCCTCAACAAGCTGATTACCGATGTCTCCAACGCATCGCGGATGGACGCCGAGTTGGCGCTGCATGAACCAGAACCAATCGATCTGGCAGACGTTGCCAAAGGCATATCGCAAACGTTCCAAGATATTATTTCGGATACAGGCAAGCGCGTTCAACTGTCTTATGATTCGTCGGCGGCGGCATCTGGTGCCTACTTCGTTGCCGGCCACGAGGGACGCCTGGCTCAGGTTCTCACCAACCTGATCGACAATGCGCTGTCGTTTTCACCGGACAGCGGGGTCGTGGACGTCAATCTGCGGCGTCAGGGAAGCGATATCGTCCTGACGGTGACTGATCAGGGCCCCGGGATCGAGGCCGACAAACTGCAAACGATCTTTTCGCGGTTCTACACCTATCGACCAACAAATGAAGGCAGCCGCGGCAACAACTCCGGCCTCGGCCTGTCCATCTCGCGGGACATCATCCTGGTCCATGGCGGTGAGGTCTGGGCAGAGAATCGAGCTTCGGCAGATCAATCCACCGCGGACGATCAGCACCAAACCGGTGCGCGGTTTATTGTTCGCCTGCCGGCGACCGACACAGCGCGCCCGGCAAGTCAACGGAATCGAAACAGTGGGGCAGGCAGCGACTGAGCTATTGCACGGGACGAGCATAGCATTCGGAGAGCGCGCCGCGCTGTTGACAGGGCCTCCCGGCTCCGGCAAGTCGGATCTCGCGTTGCGCTGCCTTGCTCTGGGCCGCAGTGCTGTTTGTCCAGTTGCATTTCAGCTTGTCAGCGATGACCAGACATTGGTCACGGTGGCTGACTTCGGCCTCGCCATTTCCGCACCGGATACCATCTTTGGCAAGATGGAAGTGCGTGGATTGGGCGTCGTAGATATGCCCGCGGTACGACAGGCGCGCCTGGTGCTTCGCGTTGACCTGGTCGCCGGTCCGGTGGAACGGATGCCGGACCTCCGCGCCCGGACCGCTCGCATTCTCGATCACGAGATCTACCGAATTGTGCTCAATCCGTTCGAGTTCAGCGCACCGGAGAAACTTGCGATGACCATGCAATTGATTGCAAATGACGATCCAAGCGCCACCCGGATCTGATCAAAAAACGCTAAAATCTGCACACCAACATATGGGAGAATTGCTGGATTGCATTGACAAGTGCGCACGGTCGTCTAGGGGTGTTGACCTTGATGCGATGCGCCGGCATCGACAAATTCCTTTTGATTGGTCGGTTTGATTGTTCTGCGATGTAGCGATCAAGGGATAGAAGCAAGGCATGATTGGACTGGTCATCGTCACTCACGGCGCGCTAGCGGTCGAATTTCGCGCTGCTCTCGAGCACGTTGTCGGGGCACAGTCGCAAATCGAAACCATTCAAATCCAGCCGGACGACGATGGCGAGAAACGTCGTCAGGATATCATTGCGGCCGTGCACGCGGTCGACAGCGGTGACGGTGTCGTGGTCGCAACCGACATGTTCGGTGGGACACCGTCCAATCTCGCTATTTCCGTCATGGACGAGTGCAACGTCGAGGTGATCGCCGGTGTCAACCTGCCGTTACTGGTCAAGCTTGCATCAGTCCGATCGGAAAAGACGCTGATTGAAGCAATCGACGCGGCGAAACAGGCCGGACGGAAATACATCACTGTCGCAAGCCAGCTGCTGGACGAAAAGGGCGGCTGAGCGATCGATGGACAGAGCCGTATTGCACAAGACCCTGGTCACGGTTCGCAATCGCAAGGGCCTGCACGCGCGCGCATCCGCCAAGTTCGTAAAATGCGCCGAGCAGTTTGACGCAGAGATCTTCGTCACACGAGACGATCAGCGCGTGAATGGAACCTCGATTATGGGCCTTCTGATGCTTGCTGCGGGCCCCGGCGTGACGCTTCTGCTGGAGGCGGAGGGTTCCGACGCGGAGTCGGCCGTGGCGACACTCGTCGAGCTGATCTCAACCGGGTTCGGCGAAGGCTGCGTCGACGAAGATTGAGGCACTGGCGCTTTGGCAGCGTCATTCATTGCAACCGCAGATGCTTAGGTGCCGACTTAATCCGTCGGCACCTGCCGCTGCGCCTTGCCTGTGGCCGGTGGTCGCTGGATCACAACCGAAATGCAGACATAAGGATGTCTTTATATCTTCTTGCGTCCGGCGCTCACAGAGGATATACGCGAGGGCGAATGGGACCAGCACTCTCAAGCGTCCCGTATTGGAGAGCCGGCCAAGGGGTCGGCACAGAAAGGGATCGATTGATGAGTTCGCAGGATTACGTCGTCGCCGACATGTCGTTGGCCGAGTTCGGCCGCAAGGAAATTGAAATCGCCGAAACCGAGATGCCGGGGCTGATGGCGTGCCGAGAGGAGTTCGGCACCACGCAGCCTCTAAAGGGCGCCCGCATCACGGGCTCTCTCCACATGACGATCCAAACTGCAGTCCTGATTGAAACACTGACCGCACTTGGAGCCCAGGTCCGCTGGGCATCCTGCAACATATTCTCGACCCAAGACCACGCGGCCGCCGCCATTGCCGCAACGGGCGTCCCGGTCTTTGCCGTCAAAGGCGAGTCGCTGGAGGAATACTGGACTTACACCGACAAGATTTTCCAATGGGCGGACGGCAATGTCAGCAACATGATTCTGGACGATGGCGGCGACGCAACGATGTACATCCTGTTGGGCGCCAGAGCCGAAGCTGGCGAGGACGTACTGTCACGTCCAGCATCGGAAGAGGAAGAGTTTCTGTTTGCCCAGATCAAAAAGCGGATGTCTCAAAGTCCAGGATGGTTCGCGAGGCAAAAGGACGCCATCAAAGGCGTTTCGGAGGAAACAACAACCGGCGTCAACAGACTTTACCAGCTGATGGCACGGGGTGACCTGCCGTTTCCGGCGATCAACGTCAACGATTCAGTCACCAAATCGAAATTCGACAACAAGTACGGCTGCAAGGAAAGCCTGGTCGATGGCATTCGCCGCGGCACCGATGTCATGATGGCCGGCAAAGTGGCCGTTGTCTGCGGCTATGGCGATGTCGGCAAGGGTTCAGCCGCCAGTTTGCGCGGCGCCGGCGCGCGCGTGAAGGTCACCGAAGTCGATCCCATTTGCGCTCTGCAAGCCTGCATGGACGGCTTTGAAGTCGTCTCGCTGGACGAAGCGGCGCCTGATGCTGACATCGTGATCACGACCACGGGCAACAAAGACGTTGTAACGATCGATCACATGCGCCAACTCAAGGACATGTGCATCGTCGGCAACATCGGCCATTTCGACAATGAAATTCAGGTTGCGGCTCTGAAGAACTTCAAATGGACGAACGTCAAACCACAAGTTGACCTGATCGAATTCCCAGACAACAAACGAATTATTCTTCTGTCTGAGGGCCGACTGCTCAATCTCGGCAACGCGACAGGTCACCCAAGTTTCGTCATGTCGGCAAGCTTCACCAATCAGGTGCTGGCTCAGATTGAACTATTCTCAAAGGGCGATGCCTACAAAAATGAGGTCTACGTGTTGCCTAAGCATCTCGATGAAAAGGTCGCACGATTGCATCTCGAAAAGCTTGGCGCGCAGCTCACGCAAATGTCTGAAGAACAAGCCGCATATATCGGCGTCAGCACGCAAGGACCGTACAAACCTGAGCATTACCGGTACTGACGATAGGGCTCCCAAGAACGCCCGCGGGATCGCCGGGCGCATGATGTTTGTCCTTACTGGCTTGCTCTTGTGGCTGAACCCTGGCCGGAGCCAACGTAGCTCTGGCCAGGAGTCGTTTGCGCAGACATAATCGAAGCGATTCGAAATCCATCATCGAGAATGACAGCCAGGGCTTGTTCCGCGTCGATCCGGCTGAGTTGGGTGCTATCCCAGTACGCAAGGGCCCCATGCAGTCAGTCAACAAGCAATCGACTGCTAAACACGCGAGACGGGAACTCCTGGCACTTTTGCTGGGTAGTTTGGCGTGCGTCGTTGTCTTGACGGTGAGCCTGCTGGATCGTCCCTCACCGAGCATCGGCGGCCTCGAGATGTCTGGTTTGCTCGTCCTGGTGTTGCTGGTCGGTGTGTTTATTGCCACCGCCGGCCTGGTGCTCATCCTGACGGCAAGAGCGCGTCGAGTGATGCAGGACGCGCGCCGCGAGAGTGCAGTTCTCAAGCGCAGTTTGTCGACTGCCGAGGCCATATTTCGGGCTGAACCGCAGGTATTGATTTTCTGGGACCAGAGCGAAGGCCTGCGCATTGTCACGCATACGCTGACGACAATCGAGGGGCTGCCGCAGGATCAGCCGACATTGCTCAAGTTTGGCTTATGGCTGGACGATGCCTCGGCCGCGGACCTCAAGGAAGGCCTCGATCAGCTGTTCGCCGAAGGTCGGCCGTTCACGCTTTTCCTCAAACTCCGCAGTGGTGCGAATGTTGAGGCTGACGGGCGCTCGACCGGCACGCGCGCGGTGCTTCGGCTGCGCGATGTCGCCGGCACGAAGCGTGACCTCGCACGCATTCTCGATCAGCACCGGCGATTGTCCGGTGATCTTCGCGCCTCCCGCGCCCTTCTCAACACCCTGCCGGTTTCGATCTGGCTGAAGGACAGCGAGGGTCGCATTAAGTGGGCAAACGCTGCTTATGTCCGCGCCGTGGAGGCCGAGGATGCCACCGAAGTCTACGACAAGCAGATTGAATTGCTCGAGTCGCGCCAGCGCACGCGGGTCGACCGCGTGCTGGATCAGACACAGACCTACGCGGAGAAACTGCACATCGTCACGGTCGGCGATCGCAAGGCGCATGATGTCTATGCGGTGCTCGCGGAAAAGGCCGTCGCCGCCGCAGCCATCGACGTCGACGAGTTGGAGAATGCCCAGGGCGAGCTCGATCGCCAGATCGAAGCGTTCGACAGGACCTTGGACCGCGTCGCGACTCCCGTAGCGATTTTCGGCCGTGATCAGACTCTCAGCTTCTACAATCGTGCATACCACGAGCTCTGGAAGCTTGACCCAAGCTGGCTGAAGGGCTGCCCGAGCGACTCCGATATTCTTGATCGCCTCAAAGAGCTGTCACTCCTACCGGCAATGGTCGACTACAGAACCTGGAAGAGCAATCTGCTGGCCGTCTACACATCTGCCAATGAGTTTGAGGATTGGTGGCAGCTGCCCGACGGGCGCATGCTCCATGTGGTGGCCAATCAACGGCCGGACGGCGGCGTGACGTATGTCTACGAGGATATATCCGAGCGCCTCGCGCTGGAAAGTCGCTACAATGCACTGATTGATGTCCAGCGCGAGACATTGGATAGCCTCAAGGAAGGCGTCGCAGTGTTTGCTACGGACGGACGCCTGAAGCTCTTCAATTCCGCGTTTCTCTCTGTCTGGCGCCTCTCACGCAACTCCGTAGAGCAGGGCCCTCATATCGACGAAGTCGTGCAGCAGATGCAGATTCTATTTGCCGACGAGGATGTGTGGCGCGCCCTGAAGGAAAGCATCACGGCCATCACCTACGAGCGGGAACCGATGTCCGGCCAAATGGT
>JBPCWB010000226.1:0-2966 GCA_051009955.1 Hyphomicrobiaceae bacterium
GCCCAAGGCGCAGCGCGCGCCGCGCCGCAAGCATGGTGTTGCTATTCTTGTGAATGACGAGCCGATTACCCATCACGAGATCGACCAGCGCGCGCGCTTGATGATGGTACAGGCTAATGTGAGTAAGACCGCCCGCGCAAAGTTTCAGTCTCTGGTAAAGCAAAAATCGGTCAACAACCAATTGCGTTCTCTTCTGAAGGAAACGATCGACGCCAATCCTGGCAAGTCGCGCGAGCAGATTCTCGCCAAATTCGAGCGCAAGAAAAAGGCTTTTGCTGCGTCGCTGCGGGCGCGCGCGTTGAGTTCGGCGCGCTCTGGACTGTTGCCGCAGTTTCGCAAGAAGGCAAAGAAACAACTCATTGAAGAACGCCTGAAGATGCAGGAAGCAAAGCGCCTGAAGACATTGGCCAGTTGGAAGGATGTCGATGGTGCCATTGCGAATATCGCCAAACGCAACAAGGTCGACGTCAAGACATTCCTTGGCAGACTGGGAACCGGTGGGGCGCGTTCAACGACCTTCAAGAACAAGATCAGGGCTGACATGTCGTGGTCGGGCGTGGTTCGCCGTCGATATGGTCATACCATTGCAGTGAGTCTTGCCGACATTGATCGACATGCAAACACGGCATCGGGTGAGTCGGGCACCAAGCTGAAGCTGCATCAGATTGTTGTACCATTGCCGAAAAAGATCGATCAAAGCGCGGTAGCCGCACGCCTGCGCGACGCAGAGACACTGCAGGCCAGCTTTCGTGGTTGTGCGACGACGCAAAAGGTCGCGAAGCGGATATCCGGCGCCGTGTTCAAAGATCTTGGGGCCGTAAAACCGGACACTATTCCGGAGCCAACACGCAGCCTGTTGCTGCAGGCAAAGGACGGCGAGATCTCGCCGCCAACCATCACGTCGAAGGGTGTTGTGCTTTATGCGGTTTGTTCGCGGACCAGCGGCGGTTCCGTCAAGGACACAGCGCGCACCAAGGCGCGTCAGGCGCTGCGACAGCGGGAATTCGAGATCATGGGTCGCCGGCATTTGGCAGACTTGCAGCGCGACGCCCACATCGAATATCGCTAATCGCACAATAGCCAGGCCCGTCCGGCGCAATCGTTCAATGATATGGACGCCAGGATCCTCTCGCCGAGGTGGTCACTGGCGGCCACGGAGAGCGAGATTGGCCCAATGAACGCGGCTTCGCCCCTATCAGACGACGGTTTGCCGCCGCTTCGCGACGTGATCCGTCAATTCGGTCTCAGGGCAAAAAAAAGCCTTGGCCAAAACTTCCTGCTTGATCTCAATTTGACGCGGCGCATTGCACGTCTCTGCGGCGACCTGCAGGGTCGGGATGTGATCGAAATCGGCCCAGGTCCGGGAGGCCTGACGCGCGCTCTATTGCATGAAGGCGCAAGAAATGTGATTGCCATCGAGCGCGACCAACGCTGCCGTCACGCATTGGAGATGATCGCCGCTCACTGGCCGGATGGATTGACGGTAATCGAGGACGACGCCCTCAAGCTCAATCTATCGACTATTGCACGCAATCACGCTTTGGATCCGGCCGAGACGTTTGTTATCTCGAACCTGCCCTATGGTATCGCGACGCGTCTGCTTGTCGGCTGGCTCGAGGAGACGACGTGGCCGCCGCGCTATGCCGGCATGGGGCTCATGTTTCAGAAGGAAGTTGCAGAACGCATCGTCGCAGAACCAGAGACAAAAGCCTACGGACGGCTCGCCGTTATCAGCCAATGGAGTTGCGATGTCCGTCTGGCCCTGAACGTGCCCGCAGCGGCCTTTACGCCGCAACCAAAAGTCGATTCAGCCGTTGTGACTTTTGTGCCAAAACCGAAACGACTGCCGGCGTGTTCTGTTCTTACATTGGGCCGAGTAACGGCTGCAGCCTTCGGTCAGAGGCGTAAGATGCTGCGGGTCAGCTTGAAACAGCTCACGCCGATGCCGGAGCTTTTGCTCGAGACAACCAACATCAGTCCGACGCTTCGCGCGGAGCAGATCGATGTCGAAGCTTTTGCGCGATTAGCGCAGGCCCTGGATGGGCCCGCTGCTCCGCTGGATTGACACGTGTCAAATCGAGCTCTGCATCCTGCGGACGAACGCCTGCAGGCCGACTTGGCGCTCGCGGCGATGTCGTTCCGCAACTAGGACGGAGCGTAAGGCTTCTGTGCTCTGTTCCAAGTTATCGTTGATGATGACGTAGTCGTATTCGCCCCAGTGACTGATTTCGTCGGATGCGCGAGCCATCCTCCGCGCGACAACCAATTCGCTGTCCTGCGCACGCAACTTCAGTCTTTCTTCAAGCACCTCACCAGATGGCGGAAGAACAAAGACCCTGACGATATCACTCGTCGCCTGCTCTGCAATCTGCTGGGCACCCTGCCAGTCGATGTCAAACAACACATCGAACCCGCGTGACATGAGATCTTCGACCGGCGCGCGCGGCGTCCCGTAGTGGTTGTCGAATACGGTGGCCCACTCCAGCAACTCGCCCGCGTCGCGACGCCGCGCGAATTCGTCGTCGTCGATGAACCAGTAATCTTTGCCATCGACCTCCCCGGGTCTTGGCGCCCGGGTCGTTACCGATACGGAAAGTTGTATTGACGAATCCGAGTCCAGCAATCGACGCGACAGCGTCGTCTTCCCTGCGCCGGATGGAGATGAAAGAACGAGGATCAGTCCTCTGCGCTCGACTTTTTGCTGGGTGCTCGCCATGGGCTCATTCGATGTTTTGTACTTGCTCGCGCATCTGGTCGATGAGAGCCTTCATGGCCAATCCGCAACGGGTTGTATCGATGTCATTTGACTTTGAACACAGCGTGTTGGCCTCACGATTGAATTCTTGCGAAAGAAAGTCGAGCTTTCGCCCAACCGGCCCATCGGCAACCAGCAAGTCGCGGGCTGCGGAGACGTGGGCCTTGAGACGATCGAGCTCTTCTGCAACATCAATCTTGGTTGCAATGAG